>JANPDE010000513.1:0-3845 GCA_031431315.1 Haliea sp. | reverse complement strand
GCCATAAACGTTACATGCTTGGCCTCGCAGTGCTCGGCGGCCACCATCACCACGCCTTCGTTGTAGTTGTCGGCGTCGTCATCCAGCAGCACCACCATACGTCCCTGGCGGATATCGCTGATGAGTTCGTCTACGCTATTCAGTTCCATGCTCACTGTTTTCCCAAACTTCTGCTCGAATCGCCCAGAAAACCATTCTCAGCAAGGGTATCCATGGACAAACCGCCAGGGGTGGCCACGGCAGCGGCCGCCGCGGGATCGCCCGCCGCGGGATCGCCCGCCGCGGGATCGCCCGCCGCGGGATCGCCCGCCGCGGTATCCCCCGCCGCAGGATCGCCTGCCGCAGCATCCCCCTGCATAAGTCGCTCCAGGTAGCGTGCGATCACGTCCACTTCCAGATTCACACGACTGCCGTGGCGATACTGCCCGAAAATAGTCTCCGCCATGGTCTGCGGAATGATATTAAGATCAAACTGGGCGCCGTTCACTGCATTGACGGTCAGGCTGGTGCCGTCCACGCAGATGCTGCCCTTGTGAGCGATATACCGCGCCAATGGCGCCGGGGCGCGCAGCACCATCCGCACGGAGCGCGCATCTTTACTTAAGCTCACCACCTCACCGACGCCATCCACATGACCGCTGACGATATGGCCACCCAGTCGGCTGTGCGGCGTCAGTGCTTTTTCCAGATTGACTGCGGCGCCGGGCTGCAGGGCACCTAAGGTGGTGAAATTCAGGGTCTCCCGCGAGACATCAGCCCAATACCCGTCACCAGGCAATTCGATTACCGTCAGGCACACTCCGTTGGTGCAGATGCTGTCACCGAGGGCGAGATCTTCCAAACCCAGCTTGCCGGTGTGAATACGCAAACGCATGTCCCCGCCATGGGACTGCATGGCGACCACACTGCCGACGGCCTGGATGATTCCTGTGAACATAGCGGTGTCTCGCTGACTCCAGTGTGCCTGATGAACTCGCCGCCTCAGACGGAAACGGGAATGGCGGTGAAACGCCAGTCTGTCCCCACTTTGCGCACGTCCTGCCACTGCAGCTGAATCTTGTCCGCCATATGCGCCAGCGGCAACTCCAGCAGGGGGCGCGCCCGATCGCCCAGCAGGGCCGGGGCCATATAGACAATCAGCTCATCCACTAAGCCCGCCCGCAACAAGGCGCCGACCAAACGGGGGCCAGATTCTACCAGAATTTCATTGCACTGCTGCGCCGCGAGGTAGGCCATTAATGCCGCCAGATCGAGCCCGTGCTCGCCGCGCGGAAGCGCCAGTCGTTGGGCGGTGCTGGCCGTGAGCGCCGTTGGCACCACCGCCTTGGCGTCGTGACACAACAACGTGGGAGCACCACCCTGGAGCACCTTTGCAGTGGCCGGTGTTTGCAGGCGGGAATCCAGCACCACGCGCAGCGGCTGCCGGCTACCGGCCAGAGTGGTGGCCTCCTGCGACAGGCCCAACTCCTGCGGTCGCACTGTGAGGACACAGTCGTCAGCCAGGACGGTGTTCACACCGGTGACGATGGCGCAACTCATGGCGCGCAGGCGCTGCACATCCTGCCGCGCTGCCTCACCTGTAATCCACTGGCTCTCGCCGTTTGCCATCGCCGTGCGCCCGTCCAGTGACATAGCCATCTTGGCCCGCACACGTCCGCGGCCCCGGGTCATGCGGGAGATAAAACCGGGAATGACGCGGCGCGCCTCGCTTTCCAGTAGGCCGCATTCCACGGTGAGACCAGCGGCGCGTAATTTTTCCACGCCCTGCCCCGCTACCAGCGGATTGGGATCCGCCAGGGCGACGACCACCCGCACCACCCCTGCGTGCAGCAGCGCATCGGCGCAGGGTCCGGTTTTACCGTGGTGGCTGCACGGTTCCAGTGTCACATAGGCGGTGGCGCCGGTGGCATCGCCCGCCGCGTAAAGTGCCTCGATCTCGGCATGGTTACCACCAACGGGTTGGGTGAAACCTTCTCCAATCACATGGCCCACACGCGCCAGTACACAACCCACATGGGGGTTGGGCATAGCGGAATATTGGCCGCGCCGCGCCAACTGCAGGGCGCGGGTCATCATGCGGGTATCAAACTCGGTATACATGGGGGTCAAAAGCCAAATCAGTCGGCCGCCGGCTCAGCTTCCAGCCGTTCGATTTCATCCCGGAATTCGGCAATATCCTGGAAACTGCGATAGACGGAGGCGAAGCGCACATAGGCCACCTGATCCAGCCGCTTCAGGGTTTCCATCACCAACTCGCCCACGACCAGCGACTTGACCTCACGCTCACCGGTCGCGCGCAGAGCGTGTTTGATGTGGTTGATATTCGCCTCGATCTCTTCCACCGACACCGGTCGTTTCTGCAGGGCGCGCAGGAGACCGGCGCGCAGCTTGTCTTCATCGAAGGGTTCGCGGCTGCCGTTTTGCTTGATCACCCGGGGCATTACCAGCTCCGCCATCTCGTAGGTGGTGAAGCGCTCAGCGCAACTGAGACACTCCCTGCGACGGCGCACCTGGTCGCCTTCGGCCACCAGTCGCGAGTCGATCACCTTGGTGTCTTCCGCGGCGCAAAACGGACAGTGCATAATCTTATCCCGTTAGTCTAAGTGGCTGAAGATTAACATATTTTCGCTGCGGAGGGGTTCACTCATTTGGGGTACGGGAAGCTTGCTTGCCTGCGTGCTATGAAACCGGGAGTGCGGGGTTTAGTGGGTATTGTGAACGGCCGCAAACTTTTCCCGCGTTTCGGGCTGCTGCGGAACTCGACCAAAATTGCTGCGCAATTTTTGGGACTCGGACAATCCTCGCAGAAAGCCCCCGAAACGCGGGAAAAGTTTAAGCAGCGGCCTGATTGTTCACCAGGAGCACCAAACCCCGCCCTCCCTCCGAGCGAGCAGCGAAAAAAACTAGTGGGTCCAAGATTTTCGAAGAGACCACCAATGAATTAACCGTAAACCGGAAACCGCTTACAGATAGCCAGTACCTTAACCTTCACTGCAGCGATCACAGACTCAGACGTGCCATTCTCCAGCGACTCCAGCACCTCACACATCCAGCCGGTCAGCTCGATCGTCTCGGCCTCGCCAAAACCGCGCGTGGTGATGGCTGGAGTGCCGACGCGCAGGCCGGAGGTAATGAACGGCGAGCGGGGGTCGTTGGGCACGGCATTCTTGTTGACGGTGATATTGGCCGCACCGAGGGCGGCATCCGCATCCTTGCCGGTGAAGGGCTTGCCGATCAAGTCCACCAGCATCAGGTGATTTTCGGAGCCGCCGGAAACGATCTTGATGCCCCGCTTGATAAAGGCGGCGGCCATCGCCTTGGCGTTCTTCACCACCTGCTTCTGGTACGCGACGAACTCGGGGCTCTGGGCTTCCTTGAAACTGACTGCCTTGGCCGCAATGACGTGCATGAGGGGGCCGCCCTGCCCGCCGGGAAACACCGCCGAGTTGAATTTCTTCTCCAGTTCCTCATTGGCCTTAGCCAGAATGATGCCGCCACGGGGACCGCGCAGGGTTTTGTGCGTGGTGGATGTCACCACGTCGGCGTAGGGCACAGGGTTGGGATAGATACCAGCGGCGACCAGGCCGGCCACATGGGCCATGTCCACCAACAGATAGGCGCCCACTTTGTCCGCAATTGCGCGAAAACGGGCCCAATCCATGATCTGGGAGTAGGCCGAGAAGCCGGCGACAATCATCTTCGGCTGGTGCTGCAGTGCCAGAGCTTCCACCTGCTCGTAGTCCACCTCTCCGGTAGCCGCGTTCAGGCCGTACTGCACGGCATTGTAAATCTTGCCGGAGAAGTTGGGCTTGGCGCCGTGGGTCAGGTGTCCGCCGTCCGCCAGG
>JANPDE010000512.1:0-4817 GCA_031431315.1 Haliea sp. | reverse complement strand
GTCGCCGGCAAAGTTCGGGACACCGTCTGCGCTGCGTGGTAGCAGATTCGCCGGTGTTTGGAAGGTGCGCACGCGGTAGCCCTCGCGGTCGAACTCATACAGCGAGGGACCGTATTCATCCGACACCAGGAAACGGCCATTCTTGGGATGGATCACAAAGCCTTCGGGATCGAGGGCCAGGCCGATGGAGCTCGTCGGGTTAGGTGCCAGACCATTGAGCGCGTTGCCCATCTCGTCACGGAAGATGACGGTCTGCAGGACCTTGAAGCCACTGATCGTCCCGCTGTTCTGGTCGATGTCCAGCTTGAAACGCTGCACGCGCGTCTCATAGTCCAGAGCACCGCCGCCAGGACCGCGGTCCGACAGGCCCCACCAGTGCTTGCGTTTTGCATCGTAGTGTATGTCCGAGAAATAGCCGATACGACCGTAGTTGGCATTGGTACCGCCACTGAGATCCAACGCGCCGCCGTCCAGGGCCAGGCCGTTGACGTATGCAGGCGTTGCGAGGCTAACCTGAGCGACAGCCGCGCACAGTACGCCCAGAGCGAGTTTGTTCCAAAGCATGATGAGACTCTCCTGTTGTTTAGTTCTGAAAGTGTTTAAAGAAAACGCCTTTTCAGACTAGCCGCGGTGTGTGACGAGTTAATGACAATTTGGTGACAAGGCGAGCACGTTCTCCGATGGGGAAAACAATGACAGCTACTTGTCGTGCAGGGAAACTTCCCGATACCAATCGGTCATATCGTCGTACATATTTCCCTTGAGAATATGTAATGGCGCACGATGATAAATTTTAATGTCGTGGAAGGGGTCGGTGATGATTTTGGTGGCCCACACCAGCCCTGACTGAAAGCCCATGAGGTAGAACAGGTGTACAGTCCGAAACAGGACTGCTCCAATACCGGTAAATAGCCAGAGTATAGCCGTGTTATGTATAAGCCCCTTGTTGACCTGCTGATCTCCCAGGAGACCAAAAAGATCAGGGATGAACCAGAGTACGATCGGCACCATCACCCAGATCGACAACAGTATGACCTTGCGCCGCAGGTTGTAACCGACCTTGACGCTCTCCTTGTATTCATGCGTAGCCTCGTTGATAGCGTCATAGGTCTTGGGCTCGAAGAAAAAGTGGCCTATCTGTCGCAACACCATGGCCAGTAGCCAGCCCACCATCACGGCGGCAACCGGATCCACGAAGATCAGGTAATAGCTCGCAACAAAACAGCTGGCGCTCAACAGGTGCAACAGCTGATTGACGCGGTTGTGATGATAGTAGCGGTGGTCATCCCAGCGCTGGCGATGCAGTTCTTCAAGGAATGTCATGTGGTCTCCTCCATGGCGTGTTGTGGTTCAGGTTGCAGTTCGTGATGGAATTCTTTTGTTGCGTGGGGAACGATAGACAATAATGCTTGACCCATTCGTACGCGCGCTCCCGTCTGCGTACCACTGTTGAAACTGTGGTCCGGCGTGGCCAGCAGGATGATGGTGGAGCCGTGCTGGAAGTAACCCAGCTCATCACCTTTGTTAAAGCTCGCATTACAGCGAATGAGTTGTGGACCGCGGTAATGCATGGATAGCAGATCATCCAGCCAATGCAGCCGAATACTGGCAACCAGTATTGCCGCGACAGGCACCAGGCAGATACGGCTCTGGGGCCGTCCGGTATCCAACTCAATGACAGCACGTTCATTCTTGCAATACAACTTCTCGATGCGCTGCAGTGCGGTAGGATTTACGTTCCAGGTATCGCCGGAAATATATGTCACCTCGTGAATCCTGCAGTCCAGTGGCGCATGGAAGCGATGGTACATACTGCTTTTGAGTCGCAGGGTGATGTACTTACCGTTCCGGTACGATTCGCGCAGTGTCTGGTCAGGTATGAGGTCTGCAAGATCGTAGGGAAAGCCCTTGGCCTGGAACACGGTTGATCCGTCTATATCGCCCCGCGCACCCACGATGGCATCGCAAGGACTGACTACTATATGCTGACGCCCATCAATAGGACGCAGCCCGGGACGGAGCTGACGCGTAAAGCATTCCCGCAAGCTGCGAAATTCACGCTGCTGTGCTTCATCCAGATCCAAGTCATCGGCAAACACCCGCCAGATTCGGATCAACACACGTGTCAGGAAGGGGCTCTCGATTCCGCTGAGCCAACCCATAAACTGCGTAGCCAGACGCCGGGGTATACGGTTGGTCAGCAGGAAGTTGAGTTGCTCCTGCCGAGAGAGTGCGTGGATGAGGTTAGTCATAGTTCAGGCAACCGAACGCTGCTCCTGAATACGCACAGGTACAGGTAGTCCGAGATCCTCCATGTACTGCGTCATTATCCGCTCCGGACTATACTGCGCGGCGCGCAACCGGGCGGCACTACACATAGTCCTGCGGAGTTTTTTCTGTAGCGCGAAGTGGGCGACGATGCGGTTGGCCATTTCCTCTGGATCGCTGACCAGATAGCCGTTTACACCGTGCTCAATGATGTCCCGCGGACCCTTGCAATCATATGCGATAGCCGGCATGCCATGGGCGAATGCTTCCAGCAACACGTTCCCAAACGTATCAAACCGTGAAGGAAAGACGAACAGATCCAGGCCTGTATACAACGAGGCAAGCGTTTGTCTATCAACCCAGCCCAGGAACAGGGCGTCTGGCAACTCCAGCTTCAGGTCTTCTTCCGCCGGACCACTGCCTGCGACGACCAGTTTTAGTTGCGGCAGCGACGCTTTGGCGAGGGCAACTATCCTGGCGAGATCGAAAATTCCCTTTTCTGCGCTAAGCCTGCACGCGATAAACAACACCGGCGTGTCATCATCTGCATCCTTGAACAGGTCGCGTTTCGACACCGGTCTGGCCCGGATATCTGCTTCCGGCGCGTGATGCGCCGTGAGGAATATCCTGGACGGTTCAATTTGCATTTCGAATCCTGTCAGCCAGTCCCGATGCTCGCGGTTCAGGACAAAGATTTGGTCAAACTGGCTGTACAGCAAGCGCAGGACACGGCGCACACGATCACGCTCATGCTGTGACGCTTCTGTTGTGCATTTGATGTACTCGATCCAGTCAGTGTGCATAAAGAAGAAGCAGGGAACGTTGAACATGTATTTGAGGAACAGGGCTACGGCGACCATCGGACCCTCAGTCGAGCAAATGACACGGTCGTATCCGCCCTCGTAGAAAATGCGGGCGACTTGCAGCAGATCAGGAATGCGTAATTGTTGGCCGCCAGAATCTGGCAGTGTGAATGCGGCCAGCGGCCGGGTGACGTAAAGATGCGGTTCGGGTGCCGCTGTTTCATGGCACACCAGCATATCGATTGCGAGGTCGTTGCCTTGTATCTGCCGCAACTTTCCCGTCAGGGAATTGGAAACGCCATTCTTGTCGAACAAGGTATCCGTCAAATGCAGGGCGCGATGTTCGTGGTGGTTGCGGCCCAGGTAGCTGGCGAATTCATTGAGGAATACCCGGTTTTTATAAAGGACACGTGTACTTGCGAGGCTGGCTCCGGCCAGCACTGCCGCTATCATCAACGGAAACGATACCTGGTCAACTAACTCGCCCAGGCAGCGACCTGTAACCTGGGTGTGCTTGCCGCTTGAGCCGTACAGCCAGGCAGTGACCTGGCTGGGCACTTCAAACCTGCGCGTGAGTTCTTCTGTTGAGTAACTACCGGGCTCACTTATGTGCTCAACAAAAGCCGATTCGCGAACGCGCTGAATTATCACCTTGTTCAACTCGGTAAAGAGTTCAGCAATCGATTGATTCACCGTAGTGGTAAACTGCTCAGCCGAGCCATTACGGCTTGCGGCAATTTTTTCCAAATAAGAGATGCAAAATCGATATTTTTTGGACACCTTCCATTTCAGCATTTTATTGGGCTTTTTACCCTGAATCGCATCGTGGACGAACTCAAAAAATTTGCGTGACTGTTTGTTCTTTTGCAGTTCGAGAAGCAGATTGCCGAGCGCAAAGCAGGCCAGCTTGTCGGCGGCTTCGCCCCGATGCAGCAAAATACGCATCAGGCCCGGATCTTCAATGTGTGTTGCTATTTGTGCAAAGTAGTCCAGAAGAGCTATGTTCATCTTGTGATTTTCGGCAACATGCCCGAACGGAGACGTATTGCCGGCCCGAATGGCCTCCAATGCCAGTGTGGACCCCGATTCCGTGTACAAACGCTGCTGCAGGTTGGGTACCATGAGCCGGGTGCCGCACTGCCCTGCGAATATTCCCATATGGTCATCCGATCCACCTGTAAGGGCCTTGGGGAGTTCCGGATTCACGCCGAAGTCCCCTGGATTCAGTTGGTGTTTTCTTGCGTAGGCGTGGATTTTCTCGGGAGTCAGGCTTTGCACCCAGTTCAAGGTGAGGGTGGACTGCCACAAGTCGCGCTGGCCATTGAGCACTTCGAAACGCTGGAACATGACAGCGAGTTTTTCGAACAGCGCCAGATCAATGTTTTCGTTACGCGTATAGAAATACAAGGGGTGCGGCAGCACCACCGGGATATCATGTTCCGCGCAGTAGCGCAGGAAGTCATACACGTTTTGCCTTTTGTTGAGTAACACGACTTCCTGCTCCGGCGAAAATCCGTAGGTCAGCACATGCAGGTACAGGTTGGCTTCGGGGAAGTAGCAGGTAAATTCGGCCCCCACGAGTACATCATGACCTTTATCCAGTAATGTCCAGCAGGAACGTGCATTGTTATGGTTGGTAATAGTCACCACATCAACACCGTTGCGACTGAGGCATTTCACCAGTTTGCTGGTTTTCAACCAGGTTTCCGGCAGGCCCAGGATACGGCCCCACAGCTCGTCCGGGGT
>JANPDE010000511.1:0-1840 GCA_031431315.1 Haliea sp. | reverse complement strand
AGAGGCCGTTTGGGGTTTCGAAAACCCCTATGGCATCCTCGTTTTTGAGCCTTTTGATGCCAATGTCCGTTTTTTAGGCCCAGGCGATATGCTGTACGTGCCGCCGGGTGTTGCCCATTGGGGTATCGCGCAGGGCGAGTGCACGACATTTTCTATCGGCTTTCGCGCGCCGCGCATCAGCGACATGGTGTCACGCTGGGCCGATCAACTGTTGCAGCAGTTACCGCCGGAGCAATTTTATAGCGACCCCGGAAGATCACCCGTGGCGCGCCCCGGCGAACTGCAGGCGCGCGATCTGGAACAGGCCATGACCCAACTGCACGAGGCACTGGAACACGCGGTGGGTACCCAGTGGTTTGGTGAATTGGTCACTGAGCCCCGCTACCCGATTGATCCTGACGATGACGAAGTCTCCCGCGCGCACGCCTTGCTCACAGGGCGTGCCCGAAGTGTGACCCTCTCCCCTGCGGCAAAAGTAGCGTGGCAGCAAGACGGCGCGGGTATTGCCGTATTCGCCAACGGCGAGCGCCTTACCTGCACTGAAACCGTGCTACCGAGCTTGCTAATTTTGTGTAGCAGAGAACCACTGGCCGGCGCGAGTCTGGACAAGGCCATGGCCGATGCGGATACTGCCCGTATGCTTGATGGTCTTGCGCAAAGCGGGTGTATCTATGTCGAATAGCGAATTTGCCAGCCGTATAGAATATCCCCATCCCTTCGATGACTACGCCGTGGCACTCTGCGTGAGCGCCTCACGCTACATCTGCATTCTCAGTCCGCAACTGGATCACTCAGCCTTTGACAGCGGCGCGTTAGTAGATGCACTCAGCGCCCTGGCCCGCCGCAGCCGACAAACCCAGGTGCGCATCCTGATCAGTGATTCCCGCCCAGTGGTGGGGCGTGGCCACCAACTGCTAACCCTCGCACGCCGCTTACCCAGCACCGTACACATGCGCAAGCTCGAAGAACATCCACAGTGGAACAATGAAACTATCGTGATCAGGGACCGGGACGGCGTGCTGTACAAACCCGGTGGCAGCGATCACGAGGCATTTTACGAACCCAACTCACGCGCCTCGACACTGCGGCACCTGGAACTGTTTGATGAACTGTGGGGTTTTAGCGTCGAGGATGTGGAGCTGCGCTCCCTCACTCTTTGACCGCAGCCAATAGGGGACATTCGAGGGCTTGCAGGTGGAATCTCCGCCTTCGCCTAGAACCGGACATTTGGTCTAGAATGGACTAGGCGTTTACGTTTAACCCAAAACTGCCACCCATCCACAACTAACTTTTCCCCAGAGAGCATTACTGTTATGCCGTTAGACTTCGGAGACTTAAACTTTGAATTAGGAGATGTGCGGCTCACTCCGCTCTCAATTCAGCACGCGGAGCAGCTTGCCGAAGCCGCCGGGGAAGACCCCTCCATATACCGGTTCAACAATTGCCCTAATGGTATTGTCGATACAGAGTTATATATCAATAAATCTCTGAAGAATAGAGAGATGGGTGCCCGATACCCATTCGCAATTCTCTTTCAGGGAAGAGTAGCTGGAACTACAAGTTACGCCGACTACCAGCCTTGGTCATGGCAGGAAGGCAGCCCACTTCAAAGGCGGGGTGTGCCAGATGCGTTAGAAATTGGATACACATGGCTCGCCAAATCCGCTACGCGCACACCATGCAATACCACTGCTAAATACCTACTGTTACGTCATGCTTTTGAGCAAATGGACGTAATCCGTGTTTCATTTCAAACGGATGAAAGAAATTCAATATCACGTGCTGCTCTTGAAAGGTTAGGAGCGCAATTTGAAGGGGTCAGACGAGCACATAAAGTAGG
>JANPDE010000510.1:0-1898 GCA_031431315.1 Haliea sp. | reverse complement strand
GAAAGACGGCTCATGGGTCGACCGGTTAGGCAAAACCTGGGTGTTCAATGCCGGGCGCCAGAGCGGCCCGCAGCCCTGCCATATCGTTATCAATACTGAAGTCCAAACGGCACTGTGGTTGTCCCTGCGAGGCGGGGAAATCGTCCCCCTCAACCAGCCGTTGCTGCGACCGGTGGCGGAATTGACAGCCCTCCCTGCCTGGCTCAGTCGATAGTCTCGTCCGGGTAACGAGCAGACCCCGGTTCGAGTTCCTCGACCTGCTCGTGCAGCAACGATGTAAGCACTTCGTCCACCATGCCAAGATGGTCATCCCGGTCCTCGAACTGGTGCTTCAGATCGGCGAGGTAAGTGGTAACGCTGTTTAACTTCCTCGCCAGAAGCGAGGCCAGTTGAAATGAGAGATCAGGATGAGAGCGAAGAAACGCATTGGCATCTTCGACAACGTACGTCCTGCAATTTGTCGCTGCCTTCACCGTCGCTGTATGTGGAGTATCCAGCAACACCGCAAGTTCACCGTAGATTGCGCCTGGATCAAACTGACTGCTGACAAGAATGTCTCCCTTGTAAATATCAACGCCACCTTCGATGAGTACATAAAGCAGTTTGTCCCTGCCACCCTCGGTCATCAGGATCTCGCCCGGCTGGAACGTCTTCTCGGGGAGACCTTGACAGATAATCAGTACGCTTTGCATTTCAAATCTCTACAGTAACCCTAAAAGTTCTCAAGGCCTTTTTAGGACGTCATGTCGACGTCTTATGCCCATACAGCCTGCCAAATCAGTGCCAATAGTGCAGTCACCAGTAACAGCGCAATGATAATTTTCGGGAAACTCAAATTCGGGAAGCCCCAATGGCTGTGCACAACATTGTCTTCAGTCCCGCGGCTGCGCCACAATTCGCCTGCGGTAAAGCTCTGCCAACCCCAGCGGCCCCAACCCAACAGGGAGAACACCAGCCAGAGCGACCACATCAACATAACAGCGCGATAGACCCACATGGGCAGCGATATTGCCCAGGCGGTTGGCAGGCCTAGTGCCATGCGGTCCTGATACCAGATCAATTGTGACGTCGTGGACTGATTTCCGACCACCTGCATATCCGGGCTGGAAAGCAGACTCCGCGGAATGGTTCCCACCAGAATGCCAAGCGCCAGCGCTGTAAGCAACACCAAGGCGACCTGTATCAGATGAAAATCGGTGCGACGTAGCTGGGCAAGATCCAGAACCCTGCGGCGCGACATTGTGACAAACCACAGCACTACCAGGATACTACCCCAACTGTTTACTGTGCTCATGCCGATACCGAGCAGTATCCACTGCCATGTCGCCACAGGAGCGATGCGACTCCGGCCCAACACCACTGCCACCAGCACAATCACCAGCAGTACGCCCCAGATCAGCAGTGCCGGCCCCATTGCGGGACCTCCCACGGCCAACAGCCAGCGATTTTCCGGCAACTGCATTTTCAACTCAATATTAGTCAGCGGTTCGTCGATTGCAGGCTGCGGCGTGGTAGTGCGCCAGTCGATATTTTTCGCTTGTCGCCAACTGACATCAATGCGCTGGCTGCCCGGACGCAGGGGGATATTCAGTGCGATGTCATCACCAGCATTGTTCTGCAATGGATTGGCCTGCTCGACACCGTCGATCAACACACGTTGCAACTGACTGGCAGGGGGCAATGCCAGCGGCAGTTCACTGCCCTGGCTGCTGCGCACCTGCAGTGACAATGTGGCATCGGCAGAACGTGCGCCGGGGCGATAGTCCAGCACCGCGGATTCAATCGTACGAGTGTTGCCGCTGATTGCCTCCGGGCGGCTGATTGCGAGGTTGAGTACCTCGCCCGGCCACGGTTGCCAGCTTGGAAATTCGCCGCCCTGCATATCCTGCTTGATCGGA
>JANPDE010000509.1:0-9516 GCA_031431315.1 Haliea sp. | reverse complement strand
GTCTGGACGAAAAAGATTGAAAGTGCATTAGTGGCGGAACGGGTGGCGACGAATAAGCCGCTAATTTGTGAGCATGTTCACAGATCATCTGCTATCGCCGGTCGTTACCCCATGGCAGCGATAACCTCTTCCACGGTGGGTCCCGCCAGGGTTACATGTTCCCGCGCTCGCACCTGGTCGTCACGAACGTCGGCGATGTCGGTCATGAACTGACTGTACCACTTGCGCACCAGGTGGATAGGACCATCACCATCGCACAGCAGCGGGTTGTCGATGATGCGTTTGTTGTTCCAGATGGCGACATCCTGGTGGAAGGATTCAATATTCCTTTCGGTGTATTCCTCCACCATGGCCTTGTTGCCGGCTTCCGATACATTGGGGTCCTTCTTCATCATCACACCGAAGTTGATGACAAAATTATGCATATCCACCGGGATATGGCTGACCAGCAGGTGCGTTGTCATCGGATGACCGTCCATCAGGCCGGTCATGGTGGTCGTCATGTAGGCAGGTCCTTCGTAGGTGGCCACACTGGTGATCAGTCCGCCATCGCCCTCGGTGAGGATCTGGTGGCCCCCGACCATGTACTGCACGAACGTGTGTCCGTCCATGGTGTTCCTGAAGGACTTCACTGTCGAATAATGGATGGGCCCGAAATGCGCCATGTCCCCCATATTGTCCACCAGTTCCCGGCCCAGCGACTTGATGGGGATAGCAGCCATCTGCCAGTCCGTCCATTCACCGGAGTAGTAATCCTTCTGGCGCTGTGGTTCCTGTTCGGGAATCGGGCCATTACCCTCAGGGTCCTGCCACACGAAGACCAGGCCGTTCTTTTCCAGCGTCGGCCACGATTTGATCACGGCCTTGTCCGGTATTTTTTTGGCGTAGGGGATGTCATCACAGACGCCGTCACTGCCCCAGCTCCACAGATGGAAGGGACAGACGACAGAATTACCCTTAACCTCCCCGCCACACAGGTCGCCGCCCATATGCGGGCAATAGGCATCCAGGATGTGGACTTCGTTGTCTTCACGGCCACGGTAAGCCACCAGTTTGGTACCAAATGCCAGCAACTCACGCGGCTTGTGACTGACACTGCCCGTGCCGCCAATGACATACCAGCCACGGGCGTAACGCTCGGGACGCTCGTCGGCTTTGATGACGTAGGGTTCCCGCTTGTGCTTGTTGGTTTTTTCAATCGCAGTCATTTGTCACTCTCCATTGCCAGCGCACTACCTGCTGGAATTATCCGCCTCTGCGGCCTGCCGCGGTATAGTTCGAACAGACGAAACCGGCGCCTAACAGCGCTTTTATTGATTCAGATCAAGCGCCCGCGCCAGTTTTGGGAACCGGCTTGGGCGATGCGCTACGCGTTACAGGAAAAAGTCGCGGTTCTCGCCACCCATCATGGTGCCACCCAGGTTGCGGCCAAATTTAAAGGGGTTGTTCGCCACGTGGGTGCGACCGGCGTTAATGTCCAGCCAGGCCCGGTTCAGCGGGTGATCGCGGAAGATACCCTGCGCACCGCAGGAGATGAACATCTGGTTGATGGCGTCGGTGCACTTGCGTGAGACCAGGGCGGCGTCAAAACGCATCTTGATGCGCTCGCCCATCGATAGCGATGTGCCAGACTTTGCCGCCTCCACCATCGCGTCAAAGTTGCGGAACATGATGGTCTGGCATTCATCCACGGTGGAGACTGCTTCGGCCAGGGCCATCTGGGCGTCCGGGTCGGTGGCGATCTTGTTGCCGTCGTTGAGACCGACGCGGTCCTTGTTGACCGTGATGTAGTTATCGACCACGCCCTTCAGGCAGCCGATGCCGGAAGAGGACACCGCGCGCACGAAGATCTGGCCAAAAGGCAGGCGAAAGATGTAGTGGGTATTCACCGCATTACCCGGGCTGTTGCACTCGAAGCCGTGCAGGGAGCGGTGGGTGCGATACTCGGGCACAAAGGCGCCTTTCACCACGATGTCGTGGCTGCCGGTACCCTCCAGGCCACTGACGTTCCAGTTGTCGACGATGTCGTAATCACCGATGGGTACCAGGAAGGTGCGGTAGTCGGGTGCCTCGCCGGGGTTCTTCGGGGGCACCATGGCGCCGAGGAAGGCCCATTTGCAGTGTTTGGAGCCGGAGGAGAAGCCCCAGTGGCCGGACAGCCTGTAGCCGCCGTCCACATGTTCCACTTTGCCCACCGGCATATAGGACGATGAAATCAGGGTGGCGTCATCCTGACCCCACACATCCTGTTGCGCGCGGTCGTCGAACAGGCCCAGCTGCCAATTGTGGATCGCGACCACACCCAGTACCCAGGCGCTGGACATACAGGCCTCGGCCAGGATCATCTGCACCCGGAAGAACACCTCCGGGTCGAGTTCAAAGCCGCCGTAGCGGGCCGGCTGCATAATGCGGAAGAAGCCCGCCTCCTGCATCGCTGCCACTGTTGTTTCGGGTAATTGACCGAGGTTTGCGGTTTCCAGGGTACGTGCGCGCAGGGCGGGCAGAAGGTTGCGCGCGGCTTTGTATAACTGTTCGGCCTGGGTCAGTTGGGGGGCGTTCATGGCGAGTCCTCAGCGGTGATCGATCAATCGTTCGAACACTATGCGCGCCAGTTGCGGGCTGCTCATACCCCAAATCGGCTAAGCGGACGTGATGTTGGAGTTTTGTTGATCTGGGTCAATCAGTGAGTTTGTATTCGTGTACTGAGTGCCGGCAGTTGCAGGGCCGCACCGGGTGTCCCCACGAAGCGAATATCTTAGCAGTCTGAGCGCAGTGGGGGCACGGATCCGGCCCCGATACCGTTCAGACTACACAGACAATGCAGCGATCCGACTGAGGTGACTGTAGGGAAGTTCGGATTCTTCATGCCACTGGTTGAACGCGCCTTGAATGAGTCGCAGCTCGCGCTTGCTACCTGGGTTGTCGCCAATATCCAGACCGCCGCGCTGCAGGCAGCGCACCACATCGCCGGTGACGATAAAAGTATCCTTGCCCATGTTGCGCAGCACACGCTGCCCGGTCATTCCGCCCAGGCGGCTGCCGCGATTTTTTAACAGGGCGAACAGTTCGATCAATTCCTGCACGGGCCAGTTGCCGATGAATTTGCCGAAACTGCCGTGTTCGGCGCTGATGTCCAGAATAAACCGAGCGTTGGCCTGCACACTCAGTACTTTCTGGCGATTGCGGATGATGCGCGGGTTCTGGGCGAAGCGGTCGATCTGGTCCGGGCTGAGCATGACGATTTTTTCCGGTGGGAAACCGAAGAAGACGTCTTCAAAACCTTCCCATTTGTGATCGACCACGCGCCACACAAAGCCGGCCTGAAAGAGACAGCGGGTCATCTGTGCCAGCCAGCGGTCGTTTTTACTCTGCGCCAGCGCCCTGGCACTGCGCACCACCGGCATTAATTCTCCGAGCGCGGATTCTCCGCCGTGGCGCTCGCAGGCGCGTTGATAAATCTGCTCGAAACGCTCCAACTATTTGTGGCTGCCATCACACAGGGGTTGGTTTTTCGTGGCTTTACAGCCGCAGAAAAATACCTTGGCGTCCTCCGTCGCCTCATAGCGCACCGGTGTAAACCCCGTGTCCTTGTGTGAGCCGTCGCAGAATGGCTGGCTGGCGCTCAGGCCGCAGGCGCACCAGAAATACGCCTTGCCGGGTTTGACGAGAACGCCATAGGGGGTGTCCGCAGCGCGTTTGGGTTGGTCCATAATATGATTCCTCAACAGGTTTTATAACGATAGAGCGGGCGTTGCTCGCTCGGGTTGACGCGCTCAGTTTAGGGCAAATTGATGGGCTGGTCACGGGCTTGCGGGTCTGCATGGAGATTTGGCAGACGTTACTGTGCAACCCGGAAGGCGAGCAGGACGTTACCCGGCAGTTGCCCGAACATGGAATAGCCGGATTGCACATACAGCCAGCCGTCCGCCAGCACCTGTCCGCTGACGTCGATGGCGCCGCCGTGGCCCTCGATACCATTGAGCGCGGTGAAGGCTTGCGCTGTCTGTGCCTGCCACAGGATTTCGCCAGTGGCGATGTCATACGCGCGCACCTTGCCGTCGAGCCCGGCACTGAAGACAAGTTCAGGCGTGGCGGTAGCGGCGGCTGACAGGCCGTAATAGAACGAGCATTGGTAAAGCTGCGCAAGGTCCGGTTTCACACCCGAGCGCATACTTTCCAGACCGATCAGTGGTTTGTTTTGCGCGGCGATTTCGCAGCCGCGAGTCACCGGTTGTTGCCACAGCACTGCGCCGCTGGCAACGTCCAGTGCATACAGGCCGGGGCGTGGTGTATAACCCGGCCTATCCCGTTCCGGGTCGGCCACTGGTACTACCAGTCGCTCGCCAGACAGCGCCATGCCCCAGTGGATACCGCCGTTGGTAGTGCCGAGGCTGATGCGGTTGCGCCACAGCACTGCGCCGTTCGCAGCGGGGTCCAGCGCGAATACCTCGCCGGATTTTTGCCCGGCGAGCAACATCTGCGTACCGTCGGGCCGCTCGGCGATGATCACGGATGCTCCAAAGTCGAAATCACCACCGGGGTTGTGCGGGCAGTTGGCGCCGCCGTTCAGGCAAGCCGCATTCCATACATCGCCGACCGTGCCCTGGAAGTGCCAGGCCATGGCCCCGCTATCCAGATCCAGCGCGATGATGGCATCCGAGGTCTCTGTCACCGGGTGCGTGAGATTTTCACCGGTGCCGATATAGATGCGATTGCGTTTGGCATCGATGGCGGGTGTGGTCCATACCGCGGCGCCGGAGGGACCGTACTGGTCCTGGCCATCGGCATTCCGGCCCTGCAGTGTGGCTTCATCCGTGGCGTGCCATTGCCATAATTGTTCGCCGTTACTGGCGTCGAGTGCGATAACGCCGCCATGGGATTTGCAGCAGATATGGCTGGGGCTGCCGGAAACGGCGACCTCGTACGAGGAGACCGGGACGAACAGGCGGTTGTTGTGGTAGCTGATCGAACCGCTGATAACGGAGGTATCGAAGAGGCGGGCAGATGTTTGCCATACGATTTCCAGGCTGGCGGGATCCACAGCGAACACGGTTGCCACTGAATCGGCGAACACCAGCAATTTTTTACCATCGCCCAGCGTCGCTACTGTAATGGCCGAGCGAATGCCGCTGAACACTTTGGTATGGGCTCTGATGCAGCCCGTGGTGCGATCCAGGGCGTACAGTTTTCCGGTCTTGTCGCCGAAGTACAGCGTATCGCCGATGATAGCGGGCTGCGAGCGCATATCAGTTACCTTGGGAAAGGCCAGGCTCCACGCTAACTCTAACCGACCGACGTTGTTCCGGTTGATGCCGGCGTTTTCGCTGGCGACAAAGCGCTGGTTGGCGGTGCCCAGTCCCCAGTTGGTCACGTATTCTGCCTGTGCACTCGAATCTGGCGCACTGCACCGGTGCTGCTCGATCCAGCCGTCCGTGTCCGGTGCGCTGCCCGCCAGGTAAGTGGCGATAAGAAAGCGCTCCTGCTTTCGCAGCTGCGCGGCCATGGGTTGCATCTTGCCGAATTCCAGCGCGATCATGATGCTCTCCTTGGAAAAGCCTGACAGGGCTTCGCGTGTTGGTGCATGCATGGCGGGATTGTCGTGACACGAGGCGCAGTGTTCATCGAACAAACGCTCGCCCAAATACTCCAGCGGCAGTTTGTCCGCATGGCGAATCACCAGAGACTCCAGGGCTTTTCCGGGGGCGTCCATGAGCAGCAAACTACCAGCCGCCAGTAGTGCGGCCGCGACCAGCGCGAAAAGAAAAAGGGCAATAATCTTTTTCATCGCTGCTTGCCAGATACGCTATTGCGGCAGCGGTCGGAGGCGCAACAGCGTGGGCACACCACCCTCCGACTGCCAGGTGGGAAAGTGCGAGTTGGTGGTGTAGATGGCACCGTCGGCCTCGTCTATCTCGATGTCGCGAGTGAAAAAGCGCTGGCGCGGCAGCGGGAACACCCGCCATGTTTTGGTGGCGATCGTAAATGCCAGCACAGTATCGGACTGGTTGCCGTTGACCCACACCACGCCCCGCTCCCGATCCACATTCAGCGCGTACGGAATTTCATTGATGACCGGTAGTTCATAGTGCTCGAACTTCGCGGTTTGCGGATCGTAGCTGACCAGCAACGAATCCTGAAAGGCGACAATCCATAGTTTACCCGCCGCGTCGATGCGCAGGCGCCGTGGGCCCTGGTAGGGAAAATCGATCATGGTGACTTCGCCTGTTGCAGGATTTATCCGCGCCAGGTCGTTGGCGTACAAGCGGGCCACCCACACCGTGCCGTCCGGCGCCACATCAATGCCGTAGGGCATGGGCAATCCCGTGGACTCGTTGTCGGGAGTTGGGGTAGGGCGGTGCTTGGGGTCGATACGAAACATCAGCGGCAGGGTTTTGAATATCAGCCACTCCTTGGCGCTGCGCGCGGGCAGATCGTACAGGGTGAAATTTCCGCTGGTGCGGTCAAACATGGCGACCTGCGAAGACAGTGCGAGGGTGAACCACAGTCGGTCCTGCGCGTCTGTTCGTATCGTGTGCGGGTAAAATCCACCGGGCATCGTGTGGGTGGTAAATTTCTTGGTTTTAACATTGAACTCCAGCAGCGCCTGCTGCATGGAGGGCGTGATAAAAATATTGCCATCTTTTCTGGAGTAGGCCAGCGAGTGCAAACCCATGTAGTTGTGCATCTTGGGAAACACGGTGAAGCGGTTGCCCATGATGCCGCCAAGCGTCATATCGGGCGCATGCGGCACCTTGTACACGGTGTACGCGCCAGTCTTCGGGTCCAGTTCGTAGAGACGATCAAACAGATTGTCGCCGACATAGACAAAGCCATTGGGGTGCAGGAGAAAGTCATGCATCTGGGAGAAACCGTCACCGATGGGCCACTCGGTCATCTCCACGGTGGACAGGTGTCCTTCCCAGGGCAGGGGCGCAGGGATGGTGTCCGGTTGTTCTCGCAGTGCGCGGTATTCCTGCTGTAGGAGCTGCGCCACCCGCTGGTGATCGGCGTCGGGCAGGCGCGCGCCGTAGCTGTTCATGCGCTGGATGACGTCTAGCCACTCCTGCTCGCTGCGCTCGTTACGCATAAACGGTGACGCCTGCTGGTGGCAGAAGGCGCAGTTCAGTTGAAAGCGTTTCTTCAGCACTTCGTCACCGCCGAAGCGCAGTTGCGACAGCCACACATTGGAGGGGTAACTGGCAATGCGCTGATCCGTGGTCATGGATTGCATGACTACTTCTTCCGGGAAGTCAGTGAAAATGCTGTCCACATAGCCCTGGGCGCGCACTCGGTACTGGGCAGGCTGCCCCGGCTCGTCAATACCGACTTTGCCGCCGGCATCCGTAAAGCGGGTGATCACGGTGGGCGCGGTGTTGGTCACGCTGTCGGGTGCGTAGCCGTCATCGCTGAGGTCCTGCGGCTGCTGTTCCTGCGGTGTGCGGGTGACCATGGCCTGGGCCAGCGGCTTGCCGGTGGAATCCTTCACCAGCAATGATGCGCTCCATGCTGGCAGCACCCATGCGGGCATCATCAGACCCAACAGTAATGCGCACAACCTGATGGTCATGCGCATGCTCAGCGGCAGTTAGTTTTCAGCAGCAGCCGCTTGAACACCACGGCATTGTGGTCGCTGTCATCTTTTTCGGGTTCTTCCGCCAGCTCCACATTCGGAAAGCGCTTGAACAGTTCCGACATACTCAGGTAGAGCTGGCGCTTGGCCAGTGCCGCGCCGATGCAGAAGCGCGGTCCGTAGCCGAACATGGCGTCGGGATCGAATACCCGCTCCACGTCAAATTTTTCGGGATGTTCAAAGTAGTTCGGATCGTGATCCTTCAGATGCGGCATCATCAGTACCATGACACCCTTGCGCAACTGCTCGCCCATGAACTCCATGTCGCGCGGTGCATAGCGGGCAAAGCCCATCTTGGACGTAACACCCCAACGATTGATCTCGCAGAAGGCGTTGGAGAAGCTCTCGGGCGTGGCCAGGGCCTTTGCTATCTGATCCCTGTCGTTCTTCAGCAGGGCGTAGACCGACCACTGCTGGGCTATCAGCGTGGTGTCGGCGCCGGCGCCGATCAAGGCCAGGATCAGGGTGATGATATCGCCTTCCTCAAAGCCTTCGTTTTCCGCTTCGATACGCAGCAGGGTGCTGAGAAAATCACCCTGCTCGGGCGCATTGCGGCGCTCGGCAATGACTTCCTTGATGATATCGATAGCGCGATTGCTGTCCTGGCGGGCACTTTCGCGCTGTGCATCGGAAATAGTGGGATTCCAGGTCTCGGTGAACGTCATGATCACCTGTTTGATGTCGGGCCAGTATTTTTCCGGGATGCCGACCATGCGGGTAATGGAGATGAAGGGAATGTGGAAGGCGATTTTATCCTTGTAGTCGAAGACATCCGGCTCACCCAGCGCGTCGAATAGTTTCTTCACCTCCGGCTCGATCCTGGCCTGGATTTTATCGACCACGTTACGCGAGAATGCCGGGGCCGTGACGCGCCGCACCAGCCGGTGGTGATCGTGGTCCGCCAGCAGGCTGTGGCCAATGAGGGCGCGCTCGAAGTTACTCCATTCCTCCTCGGGCGGCCGCTTCGGTGCGAACTCCCAGTCGTAAAAGTCCGAGGACAGGGGCTCGGTCTTCCAGCAGGCCATGATGTCGTCCATATGGGTGATGATCCAGGCCTGCCAGGGTTCGTACCATACAAACCGCCCGCGCTCCAGCAGCGCCAGGCATTGGGGGATCGGATCGTCCAGATATGCCTTGGAGCGGGGGTTAAACACTTCCTCGATCGGGGGCAGGTTTTGCGCTACTTCAGACATAGTTTTCTCCTCAACACAGGCGCGATGCTGCGCGAACCCATGTGGCTAATAATGTGTAGAGGCATGTTAGCAACTTTTTTAAAAGGCATACATTGGTATACCTTTCTAATTGAAAGATGTGCAATAACTTACACCTGGTCCGACAGGAAGAATTCGATCAGCTATGGCTCCATTGACCTCTTTTCCCGCTAGCGGACGTTGGGTGGTCTGGAGACGGAATTACCGCCGTCGCCTACGAGCTGTCTTAAGTGTTAGAGAGAAATCATCGGCTTTATGAGAGAAAGACAATGGCTCCCGAAAAAGCCGCTGCGATTTGGTTCAGGAATGAGCGAATATGAATTGCATGGTCACCGCCGCGAGCATTATTTCAGGTCAATAGGCGCGGATTCCGCGAATTTCTATAGTTCAGCAAGTTCAGTTGACAGCATCAGTTAGGAAATCTAAGCTCGACGGGCCTTTTATCTGTCCTATACATCTACCCTTTATTTATCTATCCTCATACCAAGAAAACAGAGGAGTGTATTACCATAGGGCGAGAGGGGGTTACTTTTCTTCACAAGATAAGATATCAATCCGTCCGGGAGTCTCTGACTGTGCCGAAGTTTTCTTTACTCAGTGGGTACCTGCTTTCTGCTGTTGTGGCTACGTCGACGGGCATGCATTCCACCTCAGCACTGGCACTGAAGTTCACGG
>JANPDE010000508.1:0-8947 GCA_031431315.1 Haliea sp. | reverse complement strand
CGCAGCCGGCTTTCGGCGCGCGCCATGTTGGAATTCTGCCGGACCTGTATCGCCAGATAGATCAACGAAAGAACGACGGCCATTGCGCCGATAATTTCGCCAACCGCGCCAATTGCTTCCCAATTCATAGTGTTATCCCTTTTGCTTATTTTTGTTGCGGTGATTTTATCGCGTTTTTAAAGGTGTGAAAGCGGTCGGCATAGCCCTCCCCCTCATGCCATCGTTTTAGGGAAGACCAATTGACCGGGTGCGAGCGGGCGACATCCTTCGCTTGTTCCAGACACTGCTCATCCTGGTATTCATAATAGTTGAGCAGCCTGTCTTTAGCGCAGTCCGTTGGGCTAAGCAGTTTTATAGTGCCTACAGCAGTCACCAGTTTTGCCACCTGGGAACGTTTTATCTGTTCGTGGCCCACCGCGAGTGGCGCGGTTGAAAACTCCAGGACCCATGAGGAATCTTTATGCGCAAAGTATCGCGTGGATCCTTTGGGTTTGAACCCGATAGTAGCCAACGCCGCGGCAATCGCTTTCTTGCGGGCGTAAGTCAGGTCGATGAAGTCCAGGTCGAACGAAGCAAACCGTTCGTTGGTGTAGATGCAGACACACGAACCGCCGACCAATACCACGTCGATCCCGGCTACTGCCAGGGTCTCGACGACCAATGCCGCCATTTCGGCGCGGGTGAGTTGGCTGATTGCCATCACAGCGGTTTGCCGCTGCGCCGTGGACGCTTGCGATGGTAGCGTAAAGCGTCCTGCAGGTCTGGCGGACAGAAACTGAGCGCCTTCAATAGCAGGTTCTGCACATCCTCCGAGAATGAATAACGCCTGTTAAAACCATAGACTCTGGTCCGGCCAGATTTCTCGGAAATCAGCAATCCATCTCGCTCCATGCGGGAGAGTTGACTCTGGCACGTGGACAGTCGAATGTCCCAGAAGTCCGAGATTTCCTTGGCGTAGCCCTTTTTGCGCGCGGCAAGAAACAGTAGCACGCGTTCAGCGCCCTCGCTTCCCAGTACGGCTTCCAGCATAGGCAGGCCTCTTTATAAACTACCGAATAATTCGGTTATATTACCGATATGTTCGGTGAATTGAAAGGTCAGTCAAACAGACACTGCATACTTAGAAGTCGAGGGTATCCAGGCCCTATGCCTGCATCACAGCAGCGGGCTCATCATGCCCATCGCGTTGTTCCACAGACGCTGCCCCAGCGACCAGGCTGCCACATCGGCGGCTCGAACTTCCTGAGAGGCGGCGAGATACTCTCGCTGGCGTTTTTGCATCTCGCCGGTCAACTCCTTATCGAAAAACAGGATGTTGTTCTCGTAGTTCAGGTCGAAACTGCGACGGTCCATGTTCGCCGAGCCGATCAGGGTGATATCTTCATCCACGGTCACTGACTTGGTGTGCAGCAAGCCACCTGAGAATTCAAACAGTTTTACCCCCGCTTCCAGCAAATCTTCGTAGTAGCTACGGCTGGTGGCGGCTACCTGCCAGGAATCGTTTTTTGCTGGCAGAATGAGCGTGGTAACCACGCCACGGTGTGCGGCGGCACACAGCGCCGCCTGCATGGATTCCTTGGGCACGAAATAGGGCGTGGTTATGGTTAGCGAATGACGCGCTGCATACATCAGTGTTTCAAATGTTTCCGGCATGGCGGAGTCACGTATCGTCGGCCCCGTGGCAATCACCTGTGCGGTGAACCCGGGGCCACTGACGTGAATGGGCTGCTCGAGAATACTGCGGATGTCCTCGTCGACGCAGCTCATCCAGTCACCGATGAAAATATGTTGGTTCTGCCTGGCGATCGGCCCCTCAAAACGCATCAGTGCATCAACCCAGGGTGCGAACTTGGGTTTTACCCGGAATTCGGGGTCAGCACAGTTCTGGCTGCCGCAGTAAGTGATTCGATTGTCGATCACGACAATTTTGCGATGGTTGCGCAGATCGATGCGGCCGCGTACGACGCGCATCAGCAAATGCCCGATGCGCAGCGCTTCCGCAACCTGCACACCCGCATCCCGCATCTCCTGCCAGCTTGTTGAGCGAATCATGGCGCGCGAGCCCAAGCCGTCTGCCATGGCGCGACAATGGACTCCGCGGGCGGCGGCGCGTTTGAGTGCGGCCACCACCTTGCGGCCGTTGTTGTCCTCCAGCCAAATATAGAAAATCAGGTGAATATGGTCTACGGCCGCATCCATATCCGCCACAAGGGCATCGATCGCGCTGTTAGAGTCTGTCATCAATTGCGCCGAGTTGCCGCCCACCGGCGCAAAGCCGTTGATGGTTGCACCCTGGCGGAACAAGGGTTCGCTGCGCTCGGGGATATTGGGGCGCATCCAGCTATCGTGTAGCGACCGCAGGGGAATGGCCGGCGGCATGGTTGCCAGAGCGTCCGCCGCACGCTCCGCGCGTTTGCGGCCGATGTTGGTCTCGCCAAACAGAATGTAGGCCCCGATGCCTACCATTGGTATTACGGCGATGGCGACCACCCACGCGATGCGCGACTCCGGATCGCGATGCGGGCGCAAAATGGCACGCCCCATGAATGCCAGGTGGAGCAGCACCACTCCCACGTAGACTGCCGTCGACCACATGTGATAGTCCCCAAATCAAGGTTTTGCATACCTTACCATGCTTGGCGCTGCCGATTTAATTCGCCTTAACTACGCCATCCAGTCGATGAGTTTCCAAATTTGGTCATATTATGGCGAGTGACGCCATTGAAACCATCAGGCTACGACTGCAGCAGTGAAATACTCTGTCGAGCTGACACTATCGGCTGTCGACGTTTTGAATGATATTGTCCAATGGATTATAAGAAACGACTCAGCCAGGAAGGGCTTGCATCTACTGGATCAAATTCAGGCAAAGATAAATTCGTTAATAGATCAGCCGGGACGCGGGACAGTCCCCCCCCCTGAATTGAGGACCTTGGGTATGGACAAGTACCGGGAAGTTTTTTTCAAGCCCTACCGTATTATTTATCATGTCAGGGAAGAGCGCGTCATCATCAACCTGATCGCGGATGGTCGCAGGGATATGTCTGTCCTGATACAGCGACGCTTGCTCAAAACTTTCTAAGTTCTTCAGATTATCTGGACCTATCCTTGTCCAATGGAGTCCTCTTGGGTGGACAGCGAGGCCATAACGATAAGTCGGTATGTGTCACCTAAGTGACCGGAATGCACCTGCGGGCTTCGCCACCCCGCTGGGCATCATTGGCATATATTTATTGCCAACATTTCTAGTATCTAAACCAAGTCAGGGAGGTGACATCTGCCAACCAGAAATGTTGTGTTAACAGACCAGCAGGAAATCTTCGTGGGAAAACTGGTCGAGACCGGCCGTTATCAAAATGCGAGCGAAGTGCTGCGCGACGGGTTACGTTTGTTGGAGGATCGAGTACAGCGACGCGAAGCGGAACTGGCGGACATCAAGGCCGGTGTCATCGCCGGCTTTGATCAGGTTGAGCGAGGAAAGTTCGCCGAGGGGTCCGGTCAAGAGGCCATTGAAAGGGCGTTTAACCGCGCTGTCCTTAAGCATGGCCTATGAGGGCTTATCGGTTATCAATACTTGCGGCTGACGAACTGCCCCATGGGTTACCCTGCAATAGCCTGCTTGCGGGGCATCGCGAAGTGGTTGATCTTGAGTACTATCGAGAAGGCCGGCACTTCATCATTTACCGAAATACCATCGACGGCATTGTAGTGCTGAATTTTGTTCATGGTTCTCGTGATCTGGTAGCAATTCTTGACTAATTGAGCTTAAGGCCAACAGGCCGCTTTCCAATAAGCAAACTAAATCTTCCGCATCCTATTTATAATATATAAATTATTTTATAGTTGAATAAATAGAGCATTTAAGTTATTTTTACCCTTCGGATAAATCGTAGGTGAGCACAATGCGCTCCAGCGAACGGGCCACAGCCCGCAAACAGCTCGACAAACGCCTGCAGACCCTACGACAGTTAGAGAGCTTTGCGCGCCCTCCTCGCGGATGGGTGAAGGCCATTCGTGAAGCGCTGGGTATGACCTCGGCACAATTGGGCAAGCGTCTCAGTGTCAGCCAGCCGCGCGTGTTGGCGATCGAGAAGGCCGAAGTGAACGGATCAATTACGCTGGATTCACTGGAGCAGGCAGCGCATGCCCTGGACTGTCAGCTCGTCTATGCGCTGGTACCAAGGCACTCACTGGAAGCCGCAATCGAACAACAGGCGGTAGAGCTTGCTGCCCGAAAGATAAAGTCCACAACGCACAGCATGGCCCTGGAGGCGCAGAGTGTCGGCGCTGCCGCGCAGCAGGAACAACTGATGATGCTTCGTAAAAAGCTGATTGAAAAATCCGGCTCGGAGTTATGGGAATACCCATGAGCAGTGATTTGTCCGAACAAGCCGATGACGCTACCCCACTTTCATCAGAAGAGCGGGAAGGACTCATGCCGTCCTATATTACGCTGCGGAGCGAACTCAACGAGGCTGAACAGGCGAATATCCTGGAGGCCGAGGTGTGGGCTTTTGCAAGAAAGCGCAACGTGCTGGACGAGCATTTCCTTAACAACTTACACAAACGCATGTTCGGAAATGTCTGGAAATGGGCGGGCCAGTATCGCCGCACCGGCAAGAATATAGGGATTGACGCCTATAAGAGCCCGACCGAACTCAGGCAGCTGATCGACAATGCCTGTTACTGGATAGAGCACGTCACCTACAATCCCGACAAAATCGCCGCCCGCTTCCATCACCAGTTGGTCTTCATCCATCCCTATGCCAACGGCAATGGGCGCCACGCCAGACTGGCAACCGATCTCCTTCTTGTTGCAATGGGATGCTCCCGTTTCAGTTGGGGAAGCGCTAGCTTGGTCAATGTGAGCGAAACCCGCACAGGCTACATTGAAGCACTACGCGCTGCCGATGGACGTGACTATGGCCCTCTTCTGGCGTTTGTGCGTTCCTAGACTCGCTATAAAGCGGACATTAAACCGGTCTTTTAAGAGACTGATTATTGGCTTTGAAATTTCCTATCTCTATGTTATTAAAGTAATTATGAGAAAAGACAAAGCGGACATCAAAGCGGACATCAAAGCGGACATGAAGGAGGTCATCGATCGCGGCGAAGATATCGCGATCATGGAGCCCCTCCAAATCAGCGACGGCTCCCCGCACCGGGGGGGCTTAACCGAGCTCGCCCTGGATCTCGCCGCCAAGTCTGCAGGATTCAGGCGCAGTCTGCCGGAGGGCGTGGTGAGCGCCCTTGCTGAATTGGTCCGCGCCATGAACTGTTATTACTCGAACTTGATCGAGGGCCATGATACGCACCCGGTTGATATCGAGCGCGCCATGCAAAACGACTATAGCGATGAACCGCGCAAGCGGGATCTCCAGTTGGAAGCACGCGCCCATGTCATGGTCCAGGAGTGGATTGATAAGGGCGGGCAGGAACCGCGATGTTATCGTTGGTGACCATGTCGCCATAAGCGCAGGGGCAGTCCCCCGGTTTCTGGACCGCTTCGAGCAGGTCTATAGCAATCTCGGAAAAGCCGAGACGATATTCTCGGCGGCAGCGGCGCACCACAGGCTGCTATGGATTCACCCCTTCCTGGACGGCAACGGCCGCGTCGCACGGCTAATGTCACATGCCATGTTGAGGGATGCGCTCGACACAGGAGGCATCTGGTCTATTGCCCGAGGACTCGCCAGACAAGAAGCCAGATACAAGCAACACCTCACGAGCTGCGACCAGCCCCGGCGCGGTGACCTTGACGGTCGGGGAAGCCGCAGCGAGGCCGCCCTTGCTGAATTCACCGAATTTTTCTTACAGACCTGCATTGACCAGGTGACCTTCATGGAACAGTTGGTTCAACCAAACAAATTGCGCGAGCGCATGCGGCTGTGGGTTGAGGAAGAAGTCCGCACGGACGGATTGCCACCGCAGTCCGGCAACGTACTGGAAGCTGTACTCTATCGCGGGGAATTACCCCGTGGCGATGTGGCAAACATTGTAGGAACGGGAGATCGACAGGCGCGGCGGGTCGTTGCGGCATTACTCGGTGCTGGTGTATTGCAATCAAACAGCACACGGGCACCGCTGCGGATTGCATTCCCGGCCAGGCTCGCTGGCCGCTGGATGCCAGGCCTGTTCCCGGAAGCCAATAGCGGATAAATAGGCGTCGAATTTTCTTGCGATTACTGTGATTTCGGAATTGGTTTAACAAGGTCAGTGATAGGTTCACTTACTTTCATAAAAATATACTTTTAGTATATGTTTGTGCAAGTAAGTGAACTTTGATATTGATATAGTTTGAAAATATTGATAAAAATAAACCATGGGTATACGAAAAGACAAAAAACTGAACGAACTCATGCGGGTGATCCCGGAAGGGGTCGCCGTTCCCAGCACCTGGCTGACGGCAAACGGCTATTCGCCCCAACTGGTTCGAAAGTATGTGCAGAGCGGCTGGCTGACGACATTGGGTGGCCGTGTCTACGCCCGCCCAGGTCAGTCGGTGACTTGGGAGGGAGTCATACTCGGGCTGCAGCGGCTTGGGCAATTTCAATTGCACGTTGGGGGTGTAAGCGCGCTGAATCTTCAGGGACTGGCGCACTACCTCTCACTCGCTGGCGATGCGGCCGTTCATGTGTGGGGGCAGGAGAGGGTGCCGGGCTGGATAGAGCAGGTCCCGCTGGATGTGCGCTGGCACTTTCATCGCAGAAAGCTTTTCGAGGACGACCTGGAGGAAACCTGGACAGAGCTGCCTACCAAGGTGCGCGACTGGTCAATGCAAGGTTCAGCACCCGAACGCGCAATCCTCGAAGTGCTAAGCCAGGTGGATGAGACGCCTGCTTCTTTCTCTTTTGCCGCCGAGTTGTTTGAAGGGCTGACCACACTGCGGCCCGCCGTGGTGAATACCCTGTTGCAGTCTTGCGTTCACAACGAAACTAAACGCCTATTCCTGTTCCTGGCCAATCACTACGACTATCCCTGGGTAAAGCGCATCGATACAGAATCAGTAGACCTGGGACGAGGTAAGCGTCTGGTGACCCGTGGCGGAAAACTGGATAGGCGTTACCAGATAACGGTGCCAGAGGGTTTTTATGCTGAATAGGAGCAATCCCTACTTCCGGCAGATGGAACTCATTGTGCGCGTGTTGCCCCTTGTCGCACGTGAGCCGTGTTTCGCACTGAAGGGCGGCACGGCCATCAACCTCTTCGTCCGCGACCTCCCGCGCCTGTCCGTGGACATCGATCTTACCTACCTTCCTCTGGACTCCCGCGATGATGCGCTCAAGGCGATTGAGGGCAGCCTTGCGCGGATCGCGGACGATATCAGACGAGTAATTCGCGAGGCAGCGGTAAAAGCTGCGCCTGGAGAAGGTGGTCGAGCGCAGCGCCTGCAGGTATCGGCGGGTGGGGTCAGCATCAAAATTGAAGTCTCGCCGGTGCTTCGTGGGAGTGTAATGCCGGCAGCGGAAATGGCGGTCAGCGATTCTGTCGCTAGCCAGTTCGGCTATATCGAAACACGCGTTCTGGCACTGCATGAGCTGTATGCGGGCAAGCTGGTAGCGGCGCTCGACAGGCAGCACCCCCGTGACCTATTCGACGTGATGCTACTTTTGGCCAATGAGGGAATCTCGACACCTCTGATGAACTGTTTTGTAATTTACCTGGTAAGCAGCAATCGCCCGATTGCGGAATTGCTGTGCCCCAATCTGCTTCCTCTGCAGCCCGTTTTCGATCAGCAGTTTCAGGGTATGTCATTGCAGGCAGTCACCGTGGATGAACTGGATGAGGCCCGTGCCAGGATGATTCAGGAAATCAGGCGGCAGCTCACTGAAAAGCACAAGGCGTTTCTGTTGTCCTTCAAGTCGGGCGATCCAGACTGGAGTCTCCTCGAACATACTGCTGCAAGTGAGCTGCCAGCAGTACAGTGGAAGCTCCGGAATATCAGGAAGATGACCCCTGCGCGGCGCGCACAGGCGCTGGAGAAGCTCGAAGGGGTCTTGGCGCTGTGAATAGATTTGCCCACGTCACTAGCGAGCGCAGCGGGTAGTGACGTGGGCAGCGCGATATTGAACGACAATGTTCGTGGCACTTTGGATCGATCTGGTTTTTGACCCGTTTCCTCTGGAAACACACTCCCGGCAAATATTGCACGACAGTGCACAACGGATCACAGCAAGTCACGCAAATCTCACGCATCTTTCTCCCGGGAAAGTCGCTGTTGTCAGTGTTATCGAATTCCGATAATATCGGAACATGATCGAATCCTTTGGAAACGCCGTGGCAGAAGATCTCTTCTATGACAGGAAGAGCAGGTCGACCAGATCGTTTCCAAATGAACTTCGGAGAACCGCCAGGCGGAAACTACTCTATCTGCATGATGTAACGGACTTGAAAGATTTGAGAGTACCGCCTGGTAATCGGCTGGAACCTCTGAAAGGTCATTTGAAGGGATTTCATTCAATACGGATCAACGATCAATGGCGACTGGTTTTCCGCTGGAGTGGCGGGCGGTCACAAGATGTGCAGATATTGGATTACCATAGATAGAGGTGCAGGAAATGGACAAGCAACCTAAAAACCCGTTTCATCCCGGCGAGATGCTTATCGAGGAATTCCTTGAACCCCAGGGTATGAGTCAGGCTGAGTTTGCCAGGAAAATAGGGTGGACCAAAGCGCGACTCAATGAGCTTGTCCGCGGGAAACGTGGTGTAACAGCAGAGGCGGCATTAGACCTCGCTGACGCTTTGGGGACATCGCCAAAACTCTGGATGAACCTCCAGGCGACTTATGACCTGGACAGGGCAGCCGCCGCCAGGAACGCGGCATAAGGGCTCTTCATCATTAACGGGGGACACCGGCATTCATTAAACTGATTTTGCGACGATCAATTTAATGGAGAGAACACCGATGTCCCACGCAGTAAGCATTATAGGCATACCCGGCCTGC
>JANPDE010000507.1:0-7679 GCA_031431315.1 Haliea sp. | reverse complement strand
AGGCGGCCTCGATCGTCGCCGTCGCCAACGACGAGGTAGCAAATCTGTGGGTGGCGGGTAAACAGCTCTGGCAAGGCGCGAATCACTCGGTCGTGGCCCTTGTATTGCTCCTGGGCAGACAGGCGCCCCACGGTCAACAGCACTTTCTTGCCTTCCAGGGCGAAACGCGCCAGCAAATCCTCGCGTTTTGGTCCCGGTGAAAAGCGTTCCTCTACGGTATTCGGCAACACCCTGACTCGGGCATGGCTATGTGTTGTCCATGAAAGTAGCCTGCAACGTGTGTGCCTACTCACCGCGGTAATCAATTGAACGCGCTCCGTCGCAAAGGCCCGAATAGGCGAGGGCCGCTGCCATGCTTCGATACCATGAACCTGCAGCCACACAGGGGCCTGCCGCAGCCGGCCCAGAAGGGTGGCCAGGGGGGTGAAATTGATGTGGCCGCAGAACACGATGAAGGGTTGTTCCAGCTTCGCGGCCGCAGCCAGGGCATGCAGTGCAAAACCCACCTTGCCCAAAGCCCCAGACATCTCCACCTTGCCGGGAAGTTCTTCACCGGCATCCGGCACATGCCGCGCCAACACCTGTATTGATTCTACAGCCGGGTGCTCCGCCAGCGCTCCCAGTAAATCGCGATTGTACTGGGCGATGCCGCCACGGCCATTCCACGCCTCGGTTACCAGCGCCAGGATATTCACGCCTGTGGCCTCGAGTACGTCATGCAGCAGCCATGCTCTCCATAACCGCTTTGCCCCAGCCGCGCGACCAGTGCGAACTTGTTGCGGCCGGCCTGGTATGCCCACCCTGGTTCATCCAGTCGGCGATGGGCGTGGTGAAACCTGTCTTCGCCCGTCCGGAGACGTTCTCGGACAGCGGCTGCGATGGCGCAAGCGCCAGTCGCTGTTTGTTCCAGCCACTGTCACGCAGTGCCAATCCAGCGGTCGCTGCCAGCAACCAGCTATCCACCAGCGGCACCCGTATTTCCAGCGAATGCGCCATACCCGCCCAGTCGGCGTCGCGCAGCAACTGGTTGCGCATGTAGATGGCGGACTCCAGGCAGGCCACGCGGCTGAATTTCCCCTTCGGCATGGGCCGCAGTGCGGCGCCAATCCACGCCAGCGGCTGCAGTCGGCGCAGGCCTTCCCTCGCCATCTCCTCACCCAGCAGTGCCGGCAGTTCCCAGGGCATGAACAAGCCCCGCCGCAGCAGGTAGGCGCCTTCCCACGTCCCACCCATTTCCAGCATTCCGGAGGCCTTCGGGCTCACTCCCATGTGTTGCTTCATCGGCGCACTCTTTGTGCACACGGCCCGGCCCAGCAGCGGGACGCTGCCAGGCAGTCGCAGCCAGCCAACCCACCGGGGGATGTCCCGGAATGAGGGGTATCCGCCAAATAATTCGTCGCCGCCCAGGCCTGACACCGCGACCTTCAACCCCAATTCGGCCGCTGCCTTGCTGACGAACCAGCTGTTGATGCCGTCGATGCTGGGCTGGTCCATGGCCTGCAGGATGGTGGGCAGATCCTGCTCGAACTCCTGCCGCCCCACCCGCCGCGTGGTGTGCAGAGTGCCGTACTGCCGGGCGACTGCTTCGGCCAGGGGCGCCTCGTCGCTGGCGCTGCCGGCAAACTCGTCAAAGGCCAGCGTCACGGTTTGGATATCATTGGCCCCGGCGTCACGCATCAGCCCAACCAGTGAGCCCGAATCGATGCCGGCGGAGAGAAAGGCCCCCACCGGCACGTCGGCCACCAGGTGGGCGCGCACGGATTCCAGCAGTGCTGCGCGTATATACCCCTGCACATCACCCACGTTTGCTAGCGCGGACGTTTCCGCAGAAACGTAAGCCTGCGCAATCGAGAACCACTGTTGCGGCTCGGCGGCGCCCAGTTGGTCGGCCCACAGGTAATGCCCGGCCGGCAACTGGCGAATATTCTGGTATAGCGTGAACGGTTCCGGCACCGAGCCGAACAGGTGAAAACCCACGATGCCGGCCGGTTCCAGTTCGCGTGAGACTTTGCCGCCGGCCAGCAGCGCCTTCACCTGCGAGGCCGCCCGCAGCGTCCAGCCATCGTCGGCGTAGTACAGGGGCTTTATGCCATAGGGGTCGCGGGCCATAAATAGTTTCTGCCGTTCCGCATCCCAGATGGCGAAGGCGAACATGCCGCGCAGCTCAGGCAGCATTCGCTCGCCCCTCTCGGCAAAGAGGTGCAGCAGCACTTCGGTGTCAGACTCGGTGTGAAAGCGGCGGCCGCGCTGCTCCAGGCCCCTGCGCAGTTCGCGGAAATTGTAAATCTCGCCGTTGAAGACGATGGCCAGCTTGCCGTCGGCGCTTCGCATCGGCTGGGCCGCGCGCTCGTCGGGGTCGATGATGGCCAGGCGGCGGTGACCAAGGCCCACCCGCTGGTCAGCGCTGAACCATTCGCCCTTGCCATCCGGGCCGCGCGCGGCCATGTGGTCGCGAATGGTGCGAAGTTCTTCCCGGTCGACATCCAGAGCCGGGTAGTTATAGGCATAGATGGCAGCAATTCCGCACATCAGCGTGTCAGGCCCTGCCCATTCACTTCCCGCTCCAGCTGCGCAATCTCCTGCTTGAGCTGCTCATACTCATGCATCTTGCGCCGCAGGAAGGCAACCGAGATGCGCGCCTTGGCGTCAAGCCCCTTGGGCGTAAGCACATACAGATAGGCGCTCTTCTGCTTCGAGTTGGTGAAATTGCGGACCTTTATGAAGCCCCTGTCGATAAGCGCTTTCATGCAGTAATTGGCCTTGCCCAGACTCACGCCCAGGTGCTCGGCGAGCTCGCGCTGGGTGACATCGGGGTTCTGCTCCAGGTGGCGCAGGGCCTTGAGGTGGATTTCCTGGTCCATCACTCCCAGTTCCCTAGATGATGTCGGCAAAGCGCCGCTCCATTTTCTCGAAGTAGAAAATGCCCAGCAGGAACAGCAGTGCCGCAACGGTCAGCGAAATGCCGATGCCGGTGAGGTCGAAGGGCCGACCGAGGAAGGCGGCGCGGAAGCCCTCGATCAGGCCGGCCATCGGATTCAGGAACAGCACCCATTGCCACTTCTGCGGGAACAGGCTGGCCGGGTACACCACCGGCGTCGCCCACATCCAGAACTGCACCATGAACGGAATGACGAAGCGGAAATCGCGGTAGCTCACGGTCAGCGCCGAGAGCAACGTGCCCACGCCCAATGAAATGAAGATCACCGCCACCACCAGCAACGGCACCGCCAGCAGGTTGAAGCTCCAGCCGATGCCGTAATACACCATCATCACCAGCAGGATCAGTGCCGCAATGGCAAAGTCGATCAGGCCGGTGCCTATCGACGACAGGGGAATGATCAGCCTTGGGAAATACACCTTGCTGATCAAGTGCTGCTGGCCCACCAGCGAATTGCCCGAGGTGGATATGGCGTTGGCGAAGAACGTCCAGGGCAGCAGGCCGGCGTAGACGAAGATCGGGTAGGGCAGGCCGTCCGAGGGTATTTTCGCCAGTCGCCCGAACACCAGCGAGAACAGCAGCATCGTCGCCAGCGGCTGTATCACCGCCCAGGCCACCCCCAGCACGGTCTGCTTGTAGCGTACCTTGATGTCGCGCTGGGCCAGCACCACCAGCAACTCGCGGTAGGCCCACAGCTCGCGCAGATTCAGCGTGCGCCAGCCGCGCTGCGGCTCGATCACGGTGATGTGCTCGTGGCCGAAGAATTCGGTTTGCAGGGTTTCGGGTTGGCTGGTCATCGGGTGTTCATGGGGCTGCAGGCACGCTACCGCCCTGCCGTGCACTTTCCGGCTCCGCAAGTCATTGAAAGCGAGATTCCGCGTTCGCTTTTTACGCTGTTTCCCGCTGCGTCGGGATCACCGCTCAAGGGCGGGATGGTAGCCCATGTTCAATACTTGAACAAATCAAATCGGGCCAGCGGCGCCGGGCTTGCCGCTATGGCGCAAGGCTGGGCCTGGCTCAAATCCGTTCATTATCAAACCACTGCCCCACTTTGCGCAGCGGCTTGGCAATCAGTGTCCAGGGCCGCGGCCTGAGGCCGTTCACCCGCCAGGCGGCGCGGTCGTGGCGGTTGGCCTTCAGGCGGCTACCGATACTGGCATTGCTCATGCCCTGGGTGCGCATGTGCACCAGCACCCCGGGGATATAGGCGGCGGCTACCTGGTGCTTCAGCAACATCCGCAGCATCAGTTCGTAGTCAGCGGCGGTGCCAAGGTCCAGCCGGTATCCGCCGTGTTCCTGGTACAGGCGCCGGCGCAGGTAGAAGGTGGGGTGCGGCGGCATCCAGCCGGCGTAAAGCCTGTCGCGCCGGTAGTCGCCCGAGCGCCAGGTGCGGGTCACTCGCGTGGTATCGGCCCTGTCCACGTAGAGCAGGTCGCTGTAGCTGGCCTCTACCGCGGGGTCGGTGAAGGCCAGGGCTATTTTGTCCAGCGCGTCGCTGGTCGGGAAGAAATCGTCGGCGTTGAGTATACCCACCACCTCGCCGCTGGCCAGTGCCAGCCCCTTGTTGATGGCGTCATACATGCCCTGGTCCGGTTCACTGATGAGAATGGCATCCGCCGCCCTGTGCTGCCCGACGATCTCCAGGGTGCCGTCGCTGGAGCCGCCATCCACGATGATGTGCTGGCAGGCGATGGTCTGGCCGTTGATGGAGCGCAGGCAGTCGCCGATGACGTCGGCATTGTTCCGCACGGGTGTGATGACGGTGATCATGGCGGCGACGGTACCTGGCTTTGCGTCGCCGCGAGTATGGTGCCAGCCGCTTGCCCATTGCGCCAGGCGTGTAGCGCGGCCCTGGCCGCATCTCTCAGGGTATCGTGAGCCGGCAGGGTGAACCCCAGCTGGATCAGCAGCGGCTTGCCCAGCAACCTGGTGGGGAGGTTGTGGGTCAGCCACTGGCGCAGGTAGCTGCGCCGCAGCCTGCCGGGCGCGAGGCTGTGGGCCAATGCCCCAGCCCCGGTGCCGGGGCTGAGGAGATCCAGCCAGGTGCTGGTGATCCAGCCCGCCGTGGCCAGCCCGGCCGCGCGCAGCAGTGGCACCGCGCCCTCCACACTGCCTGGGTACCTGTGCAACAGTTGCGCCAAGTCCACCAGGCGCACCAGGCGAGCGTGGGGCGTGGTCGAATACTTGGTGAAAACCGGGTGTGCCAACATCAGGAACAGGGTCTCGCCATGGCCCGGGCCCCAGTGGCTGCCGTAATCCACCCGGCTGTTCAGCAGCGCGTCCACCATGGGCTCCCGGGTGCGGCCCGGCCGCATGATGTCCCAGTGCAGGTCGATGCAGGTGTTGCCCTTGATCAGGCTGCACTCGTGGGAGATGGTCTCGGTCAGTCCGTGAAAGCTGAATCCTCCGGCCTGGAACGCCCTGATGGCCCCCAGCCTGTCCCCGGGTCTGACCAGGATGTCGATATCCAGGGCCGGGCGCAGCGCAGGGGTATCGTAGTAAAGCTCCCGGGTGTGACACCCCTTGGTGATGACGTGGGCTATGCAGGTATCGTCAAGTATTGCTCTGGCCAGGCCCAGGCTGTGGCGCTGGATGAGATACTGACCGGTGGCCTGCAGGCGGCTTTGGTGTATGAGTACTTTGCTGTTTGTGGAAAATGGAGTGTCAATAGCGCTGGCATCGATCAGTTCGTCCCATAGTGGGCCCAGACCCTGCTGCAACAAGAACTCTACGAATTCAGCTTCTCCGGCTTGCTCAAACTGATTGCAGGATAACCGCAGTGCGCCCGGTGGCACCCCTGCTAACAGCGGTGCCAGTGCTGCTCGATGAAGCGCGTATCTATCATCGCTATTACCTGTCATATGCCTCGTGCGCCGCCAATCAACTTCCGGGTGAGAAACGTATACCTGCATTATCGTTCACTCCCGCGTCTGGTTTACCTCAAAGCCTTGTTGCAGCAGTAAACGGTTCTTGCGTGCTGTAGTGAGGTCGTTGGCCACCATTTCCGCGATCATCTCGTCCAGTGAGGTTGCAGGCTGCCAGCCGAGGATGGCCTTGGCTTGGGTGGGGTCCCCCAGCAACGAGTCGACCTCGGCGGGGCGGTAGTAGCGCTCATCCACTCGTATCATCACGTCGCCCGGTTTTACCGCGATACCGGGGTCGGCACGTTGGTTGTCAATGGCGCTTACGCGGCCTGTCTCGGCAAGCCCCACACCGTTAAATTCCAGGGTGATACCCAATTGCTGTGCGCTGCGCTCGATGAAGTCGCGCACTGAGGTCTGCCTGCCGGTGGCGATAACGAAATCCCTGGGTTGATCCTGCTGCAACATGAGCCACTGCATTTCCACATAGTCCCGGGCATGACCCCAATCGCGCCGTGCGTCCAGATTACCCATGAACAGGCAGTTTTCCAGCCCCTGGCTGATATTGGCTAGGCCACGAGTGATCTTGCGGCTGACGAACGTCTCGCCACGCCGGGGTGATTCGTGGTTGAACAGGATACCGTTGCACGCATACATGCCATAGGCCTCGCGGTAGTTCACAACGATCCAGTAAGCGTAGAGCTTGGCCACGCCGTAGGGCGAGCGCGGATAGAAGGGGGTTTTCTCGGTCTGCGGGGTTTCCTGCACCAGGCCATAGAGTTCAGAGGTGGAGGCCTGGTAGACGCGGGTTTTCTCGGTCATACCCAGCAAGCGCAAAGCTTCCAGGATTCGCAGCGTTCCGATGCCGTCCACATCGGCGGTGTATTCAGGCTCTTCGAAGCTCACCGCCACATGGCTCTGGGCACCCAGGTTATAAATTTCATCCGGCCGCACCTGCTGGATAATGCGGGTAATGTTGGAGGTATCAGTGAGGTCGCCGTAGTGAAGAAAGAGTTGCGCGTCCCTGATATGGGGATCCTGGTAAATGTGATCTATGCGCTGGGTATTGAAGGACGAGGCGCGGCGTTTTATGCCGTGGACTTCATAGCCTTTGTGTAGGAGAAGTTCGGCGAGGTAGGAGCCGTCCTGGCCGGTTATGCCTGTGATTAGAGCCCTCTTCTTTTCCATTTTTGTGTCCAATTCTTTAAGTCTGTAGTAACCGGAGGGCGTAGGGGGTAGAACTGGCATTAAACCTGTAAAGCCGCAAAACGCTAGACCTGACTTCCTCGCTGGCCCCCTCGGGCGGTACCTATGTTTTCCACATACCAGCGGTAGGCATCTTCCAGCCCTTCCTTCAGGGTAAATTCGGGTTGCCAGCCCAGACCCCGGAGTTTGCTGTTGTCCATCAGCTTGCGTGGGGCGCCATCGGGCTTGCTCGTGTCGTATTCTATCTCGCCATCGAAGCCGGTGACCGCAGAAATGGTACTCACCAATTCGGCGATGGTGCAATCCACGCCGGAACCCAGATTGATGTGCGTGAGGCGCGGGGTGGTCACCGCATTGTATTGATCCAGCGGCAGGTTCATCACGTGTATGGAGGCGCGGGCCATGTCGTCCACGTGCAGGAACTCCCGCATGGCACGGCCGCTACCCCAGATGGTGATGGTGCTTCTGCCACTAAGCTTTGCTTCGTGGAAGCGCTGCAGCAGGGCGGGAATCACGTGACTGTTTTCCGGGTGGTAGTTGTCGCCGGGGCCGTACAAGTTAGTGGGCATCACGCTGCGAAAGTCTGTTCCGTATTGTCGGTTATAGGATTCACACAGCTTGATACCGGCAATCTTGGCCAGTGCATACGGCTCGTTGGTAGGTTCCAGCGCACC
>JANPDE010000506.1:0-3902 GCA_031431315.1 Haliea sp. | reverse complement strand
TGCGGGCATTGCGAAATGCCAGGGCGATCCGCGTTATGTGACCAACGTGGCCGTGGTCGCCAGCCATGTCGGCTTTCCGTTTAATCCCGTGGTGTTTGCGGTGATTGCCAATCACCTGGTGGAACCTGACAAGCGCTGGGCGTTCTGTCGCAGTGAGTATCTGCGTTCGTGGGCGCGGGTGGTGCCCGCCTGCTGACTCTCTGTAAACTAATTGCGCTTCACCACAGTTTGATGCGAGGGTCGAATTGGTATTGCTCGATTTTGCTCGCCACTATCCGCGGGAAATCAGGGTGCACAGGGTTTATCAGGTAATTGAATTCTCTCGGGGTTACGACACTGGGTACTGCCAGCACCGTGCTGACCTGCGTATCGAACCACACATTGCCCCAGTTTTGGACATTGCTGGGGTTTACCACTAATGCATTCCAGCCCACAGGCAGTGAAGTGGGATCTAGTGGCATGATCAGTTTTTCAGGTATTTCTAATTCGATAATGCTGTAGGCGTGCAGTGCCTTGTGGTTGTTCAAGTGCACCATCACTTCCAGGGTGGCCAGCGAGGCACTGCCACTTGAGTACACAACAGCGCGCCCCGGACTGCTCCAACGCCCTCCGAACAACTCCGCGCCCTTGCCAGAGAGCATTTGTTTACTGGATCGGCTGTATTTGGCTCGGGCGATGCGATAAGCCCATACCATTAACTGTACACCCCGTGCTCCAGTCTTCCGATTAACTGCTCTACCTCGCGGGCACCCACCTCGGTTCTGGCGTACTGGAGGGGCGATTCATCTCCTAGAATGGGTAGCGGTGAGGTCAGCCAACGACGGCCGGCAACGGCGTCGCCATCCATCAGTTCGGTAGCCAACTCCAGCAAGCGGGCGAATCGAACGGCACGGTCAGATTCGCTGGGTGTGAGATGGCCAGCCTGGCGACGACGCGTGAGCGTCGGACGGGAGATGTCCAGGTATTGTTCGCTCAATCGGCTAGCTGTCATATCCAATCTGGCCGCCAGTGACTCTAATGAAGTGACAGGTAGCCCTGTGCGAACACGATCATTCATCGTCTGCGACTTGTCATAAGCCTTGGTAGCTGCGCTGAGGCCTAGTATGCCGACAGCTTTGTGTTTCACCGATAGTGTCTCGACCTCAGCAACAGCGGCCTTATAGGCTTTCTGAACTTTAAGCATCTGAGCAGACCGGGTAGGCTTGCTCTTGGCGGAAATCTTTTTCGCAGGAGGATTCTTCTTAATGCGGGTGGCCATTTGAGCCTCTAATAATTTCAGTTTGAAACATTATAGCACATGAAGTGGACAGCCACTGACCAGTATTTGGGTGCATCATGTCGGCGAGGAAAGTGCTGGGCTATAATCCCGCGCCTGTTCCTGGAGTGTCAGAATGAAGCCGGATAATTACCCCTCCACACCCGCCCACCTGTGGCGGCATTTCTACGAGATCACGCAGATTCCCCGCCCCTCAAGGCAGGAGGCGGCAGTGCGCCAGTATGTGATTGAGCAGGCGGAGCGGGGTGGCCACTCGTGGCGCATGGACGAGGAGGGAAATCTGGTGGTGACGGTCGAGGCCAGCGCGGGCATTGCGGATCGCGAGCCGGTGATCATCCAGAATCACCTGGACATGGTGACGGTAAAAACCGCAGACAAACAGCACGATTTCAGCCGCGACCCGTTAAGCCTTGTCGTCGAGGACGGCTGGCTGTGCGCGGACCGCACCACGCTTGGCGCTGACAACGGGGTAGGCTGCGCTGCGGCGCTGGCGCTGATGACCGATCCGGAGGTGGTGCATCCGCCACTGGAATTGCTGTTTACCGTGGATGAAGAGAGCGGCCTGCATGGCGCGCTGCGACTTGACCCGTCCCTGCTGCGCGGTACGCGCATGCTGAACCTGGACACCGAGGAGTGGCAGGAGTTGTATGTGGGCTGCACTGGCGGTGCAGGTTGGGAGTTTACGCGCGCGTTTGCCACCGCGGCACCTCCGGTTGCTGCGCAACACTGGATGCTGTCGATCAAGGGTCTGGCCGGTGGCCATTCGGGAATACAGATTCACCAGCAACTGGGCAATGCCATCAAGTTATTGGGACAGTGTTTGCAGGGATTGGACGGTGTGCAGATCGCCAGCCTCGATGTTGGCGTGGCGCACAATGTGATTCCGCGTGAGGGTAGTGTCAGTTTCGTCTGTCCTGCGTTAATCAGCGAGCAACTGGCAGCACGCGTGACGCAAGTGCAGGCGCAGGCCCTGGCCTATCTACCTCAGGAAGATGGGCAGCTGGGGTTTGTGTTGCAAGCCACGCCGGTCGAACGAGTGCTGAGTGCGCCTGATAGCGCGGCAATCCTCGATGTGCTGGCGGCGTTTCCCCACGGTGCGCAGGCGTATAACCTGGCACTCGGCTCGGCGCTGGTGGATCTGAGTATCAACCTGGCGCGTGTACGCTTGCAGCAGGGCGAATTTTATCTGGAGTCCAGCTATCGATTTTTCAATGAAGGCCAGAGCCTGCCCTTGCAACAGTCGGTGCTGGCGTTGGCCAGGGCCTTTGCACTTCAAGTCAAAACCGTCGTGGGCTATCCCGGTTGGCAACCCGATCTGGCCAGCCCGCTGCTGGCACAGGCCAGCGCGCTGCACGAGCGTCTGTTTGGCACAGTGCCCGCCGTCAAGGCGATCCATGCCGGCCTGGAGTGCGGTATATTGAAAGGCAAGAAACCCGATCTGGATATTCTGTCGTTCGGGCCCACCATTCGCGGGGCCCACTCGCCGACGGAGCGTTTGCAAATTGAAACTGTAGAACCGTTCTGGCGGTTCCTGACGACGCTACTGGTACAGATGTAAGCTGTAATGGTCGACAGTTGCTCTGATAGGCAGCGTCAGTTGATGTCCACACTTAAGGACATTCAAGTGGCAAACGCTTCATTAGAAGCGAGAAAATCAAGTAATGCGCTGTTCCATTGAAAAGCTTAAATTCAATTTTTCACGCGCTCCATCCGTATAATTCGCTTTTAGGCTACAAAAACAACCTCTTGACAACGTAACCCTATAGGTTACAATTTATCATGATCAAAAGTTTCAAACATAAGGGGCTTGAGCGTTTCTATACCCGCGGAACTACCGCAGGCATACAAGCCACCCACGCTAATAAGGTGCGCCTTATTCTTTCAAACCTTGATCAAGCTGAATCTCCCGATGACATGGATTTGCCGGGATTGCGCCTTCACGAACTACGCGGCGACAGAAAAGGTATTTGGTCAGTATCAGTCAGCGGTAATTGGCGAGTTACATTCCGGTTTGATGGCCGAGATTTTGAAATTGTAAATTATGAGGACTATCACTAATGTCTATGCATAACCCAGCACACCCTGGAGAAATTCTCCGTGAGCTAGTTATTGAGCCACTGGAATTAACTGTCACTGATGTTTCTGAGCACTTAAATATAAGCCGCAAAACGCTTTCAAAAGTTTTGAATGGACGCGGCTCAATCACCCCAGAGATGGCACTTCGATTGGAATTGGCGTTTAAAAAGCCGACAGCCGATCATTGGCTACGCTTACAAAATGCTTACGATTTATGTGAAGCTCGCAATCATAAAACCGAATTGCATGTGCAGCCTTATAAACTTAAATATGCTTAGTCGCTTAACAAGTCACAGCACTCGGACGCAGCTATGCTACGACAGTGTTTGACGCGTTAGGGCCGCTCTTCGGAAGCGGTCATCTGGTTTCCATTTGATCAGGCACTACCTGACAGATTGAGTGTCGACTGTTAGGGAACCTCTGATCAAACCTCGTTTTCTTGCACACGATCACCACATTTCTTCCTGTTGAGAAAATTCAGACGAAAATAGGCGTGTTTTCAGACTGCTTTATCGGTTCTTGATGCCTTTTGGCATCCACAGGGCGCACT
>JANPDE010000505.1:0-2121 GCA_031431315.1 Haliea sp. | reverse complement strand
TTTTCAAAGCTCAGGGTCTGGATATCCGGCTCGGCGCCAGGGTTACGAAGGCTGACGTCAAGAATGGCGGTGTGGGTGTGACCTATTCCAGTGCCGACGGTGAACACAAAGAGCGCTTCGACAGGTTGATTGTGGCAGTGGGACGCAGACCGCGTTCCGAAGGTTTGTTCGCGTCCGATAGTGGTGTCACGCTGGACGAACGCGGGTACATTTATGTCAATGACAATTGTGAAACAGAAGCCCCCCATGTGTACGCCGTAGGTGATATAGTGCGCGGCCCGATGCTGGCACACAAGGGTTCGGAAGAAGGCATCATGGTCGTCGAGCGGATAGCGGGTAAACAGGCCCAGATGAATTATGACTGTATCCCCTCGGTTATTTATACCCATCCGGAGATCGCGGCCGTAGGTAAGACCGAGCAGGAACTGAAGGCCGACGGCGTCGAGTACAAGATCGGGGTGTTTCCCTTCGCGGCCAGTGGCAGGGCGCTGGCTGCCGATGATGCGGATGGTATGGTGAAATTAATTGCCGATGCTGAGACGGACCGCATTTTGGGCTGTCATATTGTGGGCCCCTCGGCGGCGGATCTGGTCCAGCAGGTGGTGATTGCTATGGAGTTCGGGTCCAGCGCCGAGGATCTGGCGCTGACGGTATTTGCTCATCCAACCCTGTCCGAGGCGGTGCATGAAGCAGCATTGGCGGTGGATGGTCATGCCATTCATATCGCCAATCGGAAAAAGCGCTAGCGAAATTCGTCCGGGTGCGTACAAAAGAATAAATTGCCGACGCGCAGGGATATTCACGGGCTCATTTGGTGTTGCTGTAGTTGTTTCAGTCGCCGAATAGCCTTAATCATTGGCAGTTAAGAATAGACAACAGGATAGAACATGAATCTTCATGAGTATCAGGGCAAGCAGCTGTTTGCCGAATATGGTTTGCCGGTCTCCAAGGGGTTTGCTGTGGATAGCCCGGAGGAAGCAGCGGCCGCCGCAGACAAGATTGGCGGAGAGATGTGGGTGGTCAAAGCCCAGGTACACGCGGGTGGAAGAGGCAAGGCCGGTGGTGTCAAACTGGTCAAAAGCAAAGCTGAAATTGAGGCATTTGCCAGGCAGTGGTTGGGCAAGCGACTGGTAACCTATCAGACCGATGAAAGCGGGCAGCCGGTAACCAAAATACTGGTAGAGACTTGTACCGACATCGCCGAGGAAATGTATCTTGGGGCGGTAGTGGATCGCGCTTCACGCCGCATCGTGTTCATGGCCTCGACCGAAGGTGGAGTCGAGATCGAGAAAGTGGCAGAAGAAACTCCCGAGAAGATTTTGCGCGCTATCATTGATCCATTGGTCGGTCCCCAGCCCTACCAGGGTCGTGAACTGGCCTTCAAGCTGGGCCTGTCCGGGGATCAGATCAAGCAGTTCGTGAAAATCTTTATGGGCCTGGGACAGTTATTTATCGACAAGGATCTGGCCCTGATCGAAGTCAATCCGCTGGTTATCACTGATCAGGGTAATCTGCATTGTCTGGACGCCAAGATTGGTGTGGACAGCAATGCCCTTTACCGTCAGCCCGCCCTGCGCGCCATGCACGATCCCAGCCAGGACGATGAGCGTGAAGCACATGCAGCGAAGTGGGAACTGAACTACGTCGCGCTGGACGGCAATATTGGCTGCATGGTCAATGGCGCCGGCCTGGCGATGGGGACCATGGATATCGTCGCACTGCACGGTGGCTTTCCCGCTAACTTCCTCGACGTGGGCGGCGGTGCCACCAAGGAGCGTGTGTCGGAAGCGTTCAAGATCATCCTGTCTGACGACAAGGTAAAAGCGGTACTGATTAATATCTTCGGTGGCATTGTGCGCTGTGACCTCATAGCTGAGGGGGTCATCGGTGCAGTGGAAGAAATCGGTGTCGCAGTTCCCGTGGTCGTACGACTGGAAGGCAACAACGCCGAATTGGGACAAAAAGTATTGGCAGAGAGTGGTTTGAATATTATCGCTGCCACCAGTCTTACGGACGCTGCCCAGCAGGCCGTGAAAGCAGCGGGAGGAGCCGCGAAATGAGCATTCTCATCGACAAAAACACCAAAGTCATTTGCCAGGGTTTCACTGGCTCGCAGGGCAC
>JANPDE010000504.1:0-16397 GCA_031431315.1 Haliea sp. | reverse complement strand
CGTGTGTTTCGTGTCTTTCGTGGTTTCCTACTTCGGTGTTCGGATTCAGTAGAGTAGGCGGAGCAAGACGATCATTGGCCCTGTGCCTCTTCAACCCGTCCGCTCCGCCTACTCTACTCAAAAAGCCGCGGGGCGGCGCCGGGGGGGCGGACCCGCCCCGGGTGTGGGAAACGCGGAAAAAAAACGGGTGGGTAAAAGTTTTTCGGGTTGTGTCCCCCATACTTGAAACTCTAAAATGGTTTCCCCGACCGGATCCTTGCTCCCGTTACGTGCATGAAACATTGGTCCGAGTGGTAGCACTGGGCAAGGGTTTGGGTGTCGGGGTGTGCAATGCGTCAGCGAGTATCGGGGAAGCTGGCGTATTGCACACCCCGGCGCCCGAACCCGCTTACCCGAGTGATCTGTCTTGAGCAAATTGGCCAACTACACATTCAACGGCCGAACCCGTCAGCGCTAGAACAGCGCCTCGATACGTTTTACCACCGCACCGACATCATCCGGCAATTGCGCCTTCGGTTGCTCAAACGGCTGCCCTGACCATACGGCCAGCCTCTGTTTCACCAACAGGCGATGAAACGCGCGAAAGTCGCGGGTAGCACACAACACCTTGAATACATCGACGTAGTAAACACCCCTGGCCAGCCGATGACGCCAGCTATCGAGTTGCGACTCCTGGCGCGGATTGAACAACCAGTGGGCGAGGGAACGCCGCCACTGGTCGATACTGCCCAGCCACCCTCCCGGTAATGGGAAAATCGCCAGCGGTTTATGCAGGTAGATAACTTCCACCATCATGGACACACTGTCGGCGGTAACAATGAAGCCATCGGCACTGCCCAGCAATGCTCGGTAAGGGTTGTCTTTGGCGTCGGCACTCCATTCAAAAAACACTGCCTCTGCGGGCAGGTCCCGGCGCAGCACTTCCACCACTTCCGGTGTCGTGCGCCGACTGGTGGTGACATAGGGCGTGCCACCGAGCTCATCGACAATCCAGCGCGCCGTCGCCACCAGGTCATTGGCAACCTGGCGATTCATAATGAAGGGATTGGTTTCCCCACCCACCAACATGGCGATCAGTGGCTTGCGCAGCGCGGCGAAGCGCTCCTGCCAGGCCAGGGCTTGACTGGCGACAGCCTCAGGTTGCACACGCATCAGCGGCAGGGTTGTCGGCAGAAAATTGTGCAATGGCGGCATCTGGTTCTCCGCGCTGGCGATCACCAGGGAGAAATCCAGCATATGCCCGGAGGGCTTGCCCACCAGCACGATACGGGTTTTATTGCCGGACTGTTGGCGTACCCATAAGGCCACCATGGAAGGGCGCCGCCCGACGGTGATGATCAAATCGGGCCAGGGGGCTGCGAGGGGATCACTGCGGCTCAGGTCGAGGTGTTCCAGCGAGGGGCGGTAGCGCGGCTTACCCAGTACGTACTCGGGTCGCATGTGCACAGTTTTATGCTCTACCGTCCAGGGCAGGGCCTCGACAATAGTCTCCACCTGACCGTTATCGCCCCGTTTGTCACTGAGGATAACCCAGGTGCGCGGCGTCACTGTCAGGTGTCCGTGCCGTCCTGGCAGTAGCCCAGTTCCGGCAGGATGTTGGCGCGCACGAGTGCCTCGAGCTCCGCGACCTGCTGTGCATTGAAATCTTCGCGATAGCCACCGACCTTGCCACGCCGGACCTTGAACGTGCTGGGATCACTGGCGTCAACCAGTTTCATTCCGCCCTGGGTGAAAGTGCCGCTGGTTTCCAGTTTCTGCAGGTTGTCGAAAGCGCCCCACTCGACCGCGGCGCGGATCTCGCCCTCGCTAAAATCTTCGCCCATCAATCGCGTGATGGCATGCAGCGTCGGCACCGGCTGCGCGCGCAGGTCTTCATAGCGGGTGAGCATGCCATGCTCCAGCTCACGCACGTTGCGGACCCAGGTATTCTGGTACTCGATAAGGCTGGGTAGGCCGATATCGGAGTAGCGTACAAAATCCCACATCTGCACCGAGCGGCCATCGATGGGATGCGCTACGAAGTGATTGATGAGTTCCTGCTTGGCGCGGGACTGCCGCTTGGTAAACTGGTGATACCACGACACCGCGATATCAATCGGGTTGCGCGCCAGAAACAGCACTGGCTTGTGGCGCAGTGGATTGTCAGGGGCGCCGCAGGCCAGCAATTTTCCCACCTCGCCTTCATAACTGTAATAGGCGTTAGTCGCCGCCAAACGGGGAATCTGGGGGATTTTACGGGCGAATTCGTCGGTGTTGATCAGCTTGGATTCGGGCAGCTTATAGCGCACCTGGTACAGGCGCGAGAGCATCACCTTGACCCAGGTATTACCACTCTTGGGATGCCCGATAATCAAAAAGTTGGCGCGCTCGGCTTTGGCCAACTCAAGGCGCGCGAGATGCTTGTGGCGCAGGGCGACCCGGGTTTTGGCCGGCAGTGGTTGTGTCGGAATGAGAATCAGCGCCTTCTTGACGCCATCACTCAGATTGAACATGTGCTTTATTACTCACGAGAAGGACTCACAGGAAGGGTGCGACGACATGCGCGAAGAATGTAATTATGCGCGAAGCAGCCCAAAATGACCAGACGACGGGGCTTCATGTACAATGGCCACCTGTCTCGACAGGAACACTGCCCCCTTGATTATCGACCGCCACATCAGCTGGGAGATCCTGCGCCCCTTCTGCACCGGGCTGGGCTTGTTGGTATTGGTGTTTATCGGCTTTTCCGCAGCGCGCCAGTTGTCCCTTGCTGCAGACGGGAAGCTGGATATACTGACCGCATTCAAGCTCGTTGGCCTCAATACGCTGATCACGCTGGAGATACTGCTGCCTTCGGCATTCTTCTTCTCCGTGTTGTCGGCCATAGGTCGGCTGTATCGGGATTCCGAAATGCGCGCGCTCTACGCCGCCGGGGTGAGTCGGGCACGCATCCTGGAAGCAGTTTTCAAGCTGTCGCTGGTCATCGCAGTGATTACCGGGTTGATGTCCGTCCTGGGCCGTCCCTGGGCGTTTCGCACCAGTTATGCGCTGGAATCCCAGGCGGCCGCGCAGTTTGATCTGAAACAGATGTCCGCCGATGAGTTTGTCAATATGGATGGCAGCGATTACACCTTCATCGCCCACGATATCGATCTCGCCAGGGGTCTGCACAAAGGCGTGTTCCTGCAAAAGAATTATCACGAGCAGGGTCGCTCCGAGATCATCGTTGCAGAATCCGCGGCCATGCCCACACTCAATCCCGGCCAGGCCACGCGAGCCACTTTTTACAACGGCTACAACTACCTGCTGGACAATCACAAGCGCCAGGACATGACGTTGCGATTTAAAGAGCTGGTGGTGCAGCTTCCCAACGAGGAGGCGCAGGAGAAATATCGGCGCAAGGCGGAAACCACGCTGAATCTGGCGCAATCCTCCGACCCCAAGGATGTCGCTGAATATCAGTGGCGCATCACCACACCCCTGGCGACGATACTGCTGGCACTGATTGCCGTACCGCTGGCGCGCTCCGCACCGCGCGAATCCCGCTTCCGCAATATGTCTATCGCCCTACTGGCCTATGTCGCTCTGTTCGCACTGGTGAGCGTGCTGCGCACATTCATCGAACAGGGGAAACTCGGCGCCATTCCGGGCCTGTGGACGGCCTATGCCATACAGGTGGCGCTGCTGGCAGTCCTCGTCACACAACCCAGAATGAAACGGCGATGATCCTGCAACGCTACATTGGGGTCAGCGTCGCCAAGGGCTGGCTGTTGGTACTGGTGGTACTGGGCGCCATATTCGGCCTGATCAGTTTCACCCAGGAGCTCGATCATACGGAATTCAATTACAACGCGCTCGCTGTCGCCCGCTATACACTGCTCACCCTGCCCAACCAGCTGGTGAGCCTGGCTCCGGTGATCGCACTGTTGGGCAGTATCGTGGCCCTGGCCAACCTCGATCGCTATAACGAGTTAACCATCATCAGTTGCACCGGCTTTTCACCGGCGAAATTGCTGGGCGCCCTCGCCCTGCCCACGGTACTGCTGATGTCCGTACTGTGGATCTGCATGGAGTATGTCACGCCACAGATGCAACAGTCCGCGGAACAAGAGCGTCAGAGTTTGCGCGACGGCGGCAATGAATGGCTGCCCAGTGGCGGGGTGTGGTCGACGGATGGGCGGCGCTACATCCACCTGGTGAGAATGTCCCAGGACCATGTGCCCGGCGAGATCAGCCTGTTCGAATTCGATGATACCGGCCAGTTGGTGCGCGCACTGCGGGCCGATACGGCAGTGGTGAGCAAGGATCGAACGTGGCTGTTTAAGGAGGTCAGGGAAAAGCAACTGGTCAATGGGCGGCTGGAAACCCGAACTTATCCGGAATTGGAAATCCCCAATCTTTGGGCCAGTGACGAGCTGCCCACACTCACCATGCAAAGTAATAGCATGAATTTGTCAGTGCTCTACCACTTCAGCCAGTACCTCGCCAAAAACGGGCAACCCACAGAAAAACACCTGAATGCATTCTGGCAGAGACTGCTTATGCCGTTGACCGTATGCGCCATGGTGCTGCTGGCCACGCCTATCAGTGCCAGCGTCACTGCCGGACGCGATCGCAGCTACGGTATCAGCCTGGGCATTGGTGCCGTGCTGGGTATTCTGTTCTATCTGGGCACGCAAATTATCTTTTCACTGGGGCAGTTGCTGCAATGGAATATCCCCTTCGTGGCTATCCTGCCCACGCTGATTATCCTGGTGTGTGCGCTGGTTTTGTTTCGCCGTATGCGTTGGTGACCGGTACGATGAGAGAATTCGCCCCATGGGCCTGATGCTCGATTTTTTCCGCGCCTATCGCGGGCAAACCCTGCTGATGATGCTGGCCCTGATACTGTCCGGCGTTGCCGAGGGCGTCGGATTGTCGGCGCTGCTGCCGCTGTTGAATATTGCGCTTGGCTCCGAGGCCAGCAACATGCTTCCCGGAGCTGACGCCGGTGGCGACAGCAGGTTTGAGCAGGCCATACTCAGTGCGCTGCAGGTGCTCGGCATCGCCCCAACACTGGGCAATATGCTGCTGATCATTCTTGGCGGCGTTGCCTTCAAGAGCGTATTTCTGATGATCGCCCAGCGCCAGGTGGGTTACACGGCTGCGCAGGTCAGTACCGACTTGCGCCTGCAACTGCTACGCGCGGTGCTGCGCAGCAAGTGGGAGTATTTTTTACACCAGCCCGTGGGCAGGTTGACCAATGCCATGGCCACTGAGGCACAACGTGCCGCGGCGTCATTTGTCAACGGCACCACGGCACTCAGCTTTCTGATTCCGGGCCTGATTTATGGCGCTGTCGCCTTTGCGCTGTCGTGGCGCGCCGCGCTGGTAGCCATTGCGGCCGGTGCCCTGGTAATAGGTCTGTCCCACTTCCTCGTGAACATCACACGCAAGGCGGCGAAAAAGCAAACCCGTTTAATGAACTCGCTGATGGCTAACCTCACTGACACCCTGCAATCGGTGAAACCGCTTAAGGCCATGGCGCGCGAATCCCTGGCTGACCAGGTGCTCGCGCACGATACCAACCTGCTGAATAAATCCCAGCGCCGACAGGTGCTGAGCAGCGCGCTGCTGAATTCTGCGCAGGAACTGATGTTCACGGCGTTTATCTGCCTGGGTATCTACGTCGCCATGGAAAAGTTCGCCATGGCCCTGCCCACGGTCATGGTATTGGTAGTAGCGCTGGGCCGGGCCTTTTCCTATTTTGGCAAAGTGCAAAAACAGCACCAGAAACTGGTGGAGGGTGAAAGCGCCTATTGGTCATTGACCAATGCGATCAAGGCGGCCGAAGGTGCACAGGAGAATCTGGACGGCGGCATTGCGCCGCGTTTTGCACAAAGCCTCACGCTGGACAATGTCTCTTTTGATTACGACCAGCATCCGGTTTTCAAAGGCTTGTCGCTGCACATTGAATTCGGCTCATTGACCACACTGGTGGGCCCTTCCGGATCCGGGAAGACCACCATCATCGATTTGGCGATAGGCTTGTTGCGGCCACAGCGCGGAAACGTCCTGCTGGATGGCGTCCCGCTGCAGGATATCGACATCAATCAATGGCGCAGGATGATCGGCTACGTGCCACAGGACACCATCCTGCTGCACGACAGTATTGTGCACAACGTCACTCTGGGCGATCCGTCACTGACCAATGACGATGTGGAGCGGGCGCTGCGGGCCGCAGGTGCCTGGGAGTTCGTCGGCCAGCTAGCACAGGGGCTGGATACCATTGTTGGGGAGCGCGGCGGCAAACTCTCCGGCGGTCAGCGGCAGCGCATCGTCATCGCGCGCGCACTGATCAACCAGCCCCGACTGTTAATTCTCGACGAGGCGACCAGCGCGCTTGACCGCGACACCGAAGAAGCGGTCAGGCAAACCCTGCAAGGACTGAAGGGCCAGCTGACTATCCTTGCGATTTCGCACAATCGCGCCATGGTGGAGGCCGCGGATCGGGTGTACCAGATGGCAGGCGGCGGTGCGCTATTATTGGATACTGCGGGTCAGTCAGGATTGGCCAAATAGTGTGTGCACAGCCGCGACTGCCCGCTGCAAATCCGTTTCAGCGGGCACCCGGGCCGTCGCCGGGTTTTCTTCCATCCACGCCGCGTAACCGGCGGCGCGCAGTTGCCGGTGCACCAGCGTAATATCCCGACTCAGGCGCCGCCAGAACCAGCGCTGCAGCACCGCGTAGAGCGTGCCGCCCAGACGGAAGTCCCGCACGGATTCATCCTGCGGGTCGCGCATGCCCCCCAGATCAAACATCGTCACCGGTTTTCCTGTGGCGCAGGCCTCGGACAACATGGCAATACTGTCACCGGTCACAATCAAACGATCGGCCCACGCCAGCATGCCCATGTAGGGATTGGCAGGACCCGCCCCCTGCCAGCGATAAAAGTAACTCGGTGCGGCGATGGCCGCTTCCAGAGCGTCGATGGCCGCAGGCCGGGTGCGCGCACTGGTGGACACCAACAGCGAGCCTCCGTGCGCCCGGACCAATTGCGAGGCTTCCCGGCCCAGTCGACCCGCGGCCTTCGGTCCCAGGGTGAAGGGGCCGCTGTCACCCCCCACCATCACCGCGAAGCGCGGCCTGGGCAGAGCGGCGAAGGTGGACTCCCACTCGAGGCGGGCTTGCGCCAGGTGCTCGGTAGACACACTGTGCAGGGTCAGCACATTGTTGAGCACGTTGGGAGCCGGCGGCACACGGTACTGCGAGGTGGTGATCACCAGGTCGAAGGAAGCAAGTGGCGCCCAGGGGCGTCCGATATGGACATAACGGGTGTGGCCTCCGGACTGGGCGCGAATCCAGCGGCACACCGGTTCGTTGCGCACCCCGCTGCTAATCACGAGGTCGGGCCAGGGCGGGTGCAATAGTGCGGCCGATTCGGCACTGATACCCCGCAAGGTGGACTGCCCCAACACATGCGGCAGAAACACGCGACTGCGGTATCTCAGGACTTTGGTTTCGCTGGGCCAACCCAGGGCTTCGACCAGGGCACGCACTTGCCCTCGCTCTCCCGCGCGGTAGGCGTCGATCAACCAAACTACTGGCATTACCATTCTTCCGTGGGTATAGTTCCAGCCTTCGAAATCTAGCGACTTACCTTGACCGACGCAAGGGCGGCGACCCAATGACCGACTATCAGGAATACCTGAGCTTCCTCTACAGCGCGCTGGAATCACAGAACAAAAATACGCTTGTGCTGTCTGAAAATACCGCTCTGGTCGCCGATATCGGGCTCAGTTCGCTGGAGGTGATGGAATTCATTGAGAAAATCGAGGATCACTTCGACATCTCCATCCCCCTCAATATTCTTCCGGACGTGAACACCATCGGCGATCTGGCGAAAAAAGTCAGGGAACTCAATCTCTGAAAGTCACCGGGCGGGTCGCGAGGTAGATGACACCCATGCTGTTCGACAAATTCCAGACCATGGCCGATTTCCAGGCCGAACTCGCCGAGCGCCGCGTCGAGCCTTTTGGCGCCGTCACCGAAAAAATCCTGTCCGCCACGGAAGGCGTAGTGCAGGGCCGCAACGTCATTCTGGCCGGCACCAACAACTACCTGGGTTTATCGTATGACCCGCGTTGTATCAAGGCCGCGCAGGACGCGGCAGCGCGTTGGGGTACCGGTACCACCGGGTCGCGGCTGGCCAACGGCTCCTTCGCAGAGCATCGTGCGCTGGAAACGGAAATCGCCGCGTTCTATGGCGTGGACCACGCCATCGTCTTCTCCACCGGTTACGCAGCCACCATGGGAATGTGCGCCACACTGGCGGGACCTGGCGATGTGATCCTGCTGGACGCTGACAGCCACGCCAGCATCTACGCCGGCGTCAAACAGAGCGGCGCGGAAGTCATTCGTTTCAAACACAACAACCCCGAAGACCTCGCCAAACGCATGCGACGCCTGGGCGAGAGGGCCAGCCAGGCGCTGATTATTGCCGAAGGCATCTATTCCATGCTGGGTGATGTCGCACCGCTTAAGGAAATTGCCGCCGTCAAACGTGAGTACGGCGGCTATCTGTTTCTCGACGAGGCGCATTCCATGGGTGTCCTGGGGGAGACCGGACGCGGCGCGGCGCAGGCCGCCGGCGTGGAAGCGGATGTCGATTTTTTTGCCGGCACCTTCAGCAAAAGCCTCGGTGCCATCGGCGGATTCTGCGTCAGTCGCCACCCGGAACTGGAAGCAATCCGTTTTTGCATCAACGCCTACATGTTTACCGCCTCATCGTCGCCGTCCATCATCGCGTCGACACGCGAGGCGCTGCGCATCATCGCGGCCGAACCCCAATTGCGGCAACAGTTATGGGACAACGCCACCCGCCTGTACAACGGACTGCAAGCCCTGGGCCTGCCGGTGGGCCCCACCGCCAGCCCGGTGGTGGCGGTGGAAATGACAGATCGCTCGCGCACGATCGACTGCTGGAAGGCCTTGATGGAGGCCGGAGTGTACGTCAACCTGGTGGTTCCACCCGCCTCGCCCTCCAGTAATTTCCTGCTGCGCAACAGCGTCAGCGCCGCGCACACCAGCGCACAGATCGATGCGATTATCGCCGCCTATGCCGCTCTCGTCGCGGCCGGTCTCATCACTCCGGCGAAGGCCCACTGATGGACAAGATTATCATCACCGGCAATGGCCCATTGCGCGGTGAAGTGCGAATGGCCGGCGCCAAAAACGCCGCATTGCCCATCATTGCCGCCGCACTGCTGACTTCCGAGCCCCTGCACATCAGCAACATTCCCGGCGTGCGCGATATCACTACGGTGCTGCAATTGATGGGGTTGCTCGGCGCGCAGTGCGAACGCAGCGGGACCGAGCTGGTCATCGACAGCAGTAAAGTGCACTCAGTGCATGCACCCTATGAACTCGTGAAAACTATCCGCGCGTCCATTCTTCTGCTCGGGCCCCTGCTGGCCCGCTTCGGCGAGGCCGATGTCTCCCTGCCCGGCGGCTGCGCCATCGGCTCCCGGCCGGTCAATGAACACATCGCTGGCCTGGAGGCGCTTGGCGCGGAAATCAATATCGAGGCCGGTTACATCAAGGCCAAGGCCAAACGCCTGCGCGGAGCCCATTTCGCGTTTGACGTACCCTCGGTGACGGCCACGGAAAACCTGCAGATGGCCGCCTCCCTGGCAGACGGTGTGACTACCCTGGAAAATTGTGCGCTGGAGCCGGAAATCGGCGACCTGGCGCTGCTGCTCACCGCGATGGGCGCCAGAATCACCGGCGCCGGCACCGGTACCATCACCATTGTCGGCGCAGAACACCTGCACGGCGCTAGCCACAGGGTACCGCCGGATCGCATTGAGACCGGGACTTTCCTGGTCGCTGCGGCCGCCACGCGCGGCGCTATCACCGTACAGGACACCAACCCCGACTTTCTGCACCACGTGCTGGGCAAGCTGGAACAGGCCGGTTGTCAGCTGAAGCTGGGGGCCGACTGGATTCATCTCGATACCGGGGGTAAGCGCTGTACAGCAGTCAATATACACACCGCCCCCTACCCCGCCTTTCCCACCGACATGCAGGCCCAGTTCATGGCCCTCAACGCCCTGGCGGAAGGCTCCGCCACCGTGGTGGAGAACATTTTCGAGAACCGCTTTATGCACGTCGCGGAGTTACAGCGCATGGGAGCCGATATCGAGTTGCAGGGTCACACCGCTATCGTGCGCGGCCGCGAGCGCCTGCAGGGGGCCCCGGTCATGGCCACAGACCTGCGCGCCTCGGCTTCACTGATCATTGCGGGCCTGGCCGCTGACGGTGACACTACGATCGACCGGGTCTATCACCTCGATCGCGGCTACGCCAACATCGACACCAAACTGGCAGGGCTGGGCGCCATTATTCGCCGCGTGTAACGTTCAATGTGGCGATTTCAAGCCGTCGATTTCTTTCTGAACTTCAGCCAGATCTGCTTGTTGATGGGCGTGAAGGTCCAGTCCTCTTCCGCCGACAGGCCGTATTGCGCCGCGATGCTGCGGATTTTACCCAGCGAGTAGGTGATGATCTCAATGAACCGCATATCGTCATCGGGAAGGTCGTCGCCGACCGCGTAGATCTGGTGCTCTTTCAGACTCGCGGGATTCACTGCCATATTATGGTAGCGCCCGACTGCAGGCTGGCTCCGCTCCCACACCCGCCACCACGGTATGTTGCCCCCACGCGGCAGGTCCAGACGCCAATAGGAACCATACAGGACACCGGTGGGACAGGAACTGGCAAAGGTCTTCAGCATCTGGTGGAGCATGCCGGGACAGGTGTGCGAGAGAATGGAACGCGCCACCACGAAATCGAACGGCACGCCGAATGCGCTGATGTCGTTGTCGGTGGTGAAGCGGAACGTGGGTTTCTTGAAGGCTTCCAACTCCGGGCCGATCAGGTGCCTCAGGCCTGCCCGTACGCCTTTCTCCACGGGTTCGATGCCGTAGTAATTGCCGCTGTCCAGGAAGCGCATCAGCCAGTAGCCATTGCGCAGCGACCCGCAGCCAAAATCGAGCACGCGGTGCGAGGGCAGCAGGCCGCCGGCCAGCAACGTCTGGAACGTGTGGCGGCCGACAATCTCGAAATCGTGCGCTGGTCCGCCCGCGTAGTGACCGGTATCACCGACGATGCGCTTGCCCAACTCTACCAGGTCTGTGCTCAAGACTGACTCCTTATGAAGTGCTTTGACGGGTACAGATGTGAGGTGAAGATATGGCCGTTATGCTCGTAGATTTCCGTGCTGGTCATCTCGCTGAACAGCGGCGACATCCGCTTCGGACAGTAGTGCGTGACCAGGCTCTTACGTGTGATGTCGGCCGACACCGGATTCCCGCCGTGCACGAGATCGGCGTGCCAAACAAGCACATCGCCCCGTTTCGCCGCCAGGATTTTTTTCTCTATGCCCTGCTCTTGGGCACGGCGTTGCAGTGACGTCACGTGCTCTTCCACTTCAGCGCGCTCCACGGTGTACCCGGAGCGCGTGGCTTCGGCAATACTCTTGTGCCTGCCCCCGTAGAGAAAGTCGGGAAAGCGGTGGCTGCCGGGATAGTAGAAAAGCTCGCCTGCACCCACCGTGACGTCCTCGAGGGCAACCCAGGTGGCGGCGAACCGCCTCGGAATTGTGAACGGGACGTAGGCGCTGTCCTGGTGTCCCTCCTGGCCTGAGCCCCGCAGGAAGCCCAGTGTTTGCGTGGCGAAAGTCTTGCTCTCGAAAATTAGCCCGAGGAACTCACCGATCGCGTCGGCAAACATCACATTCCTGGACGCCGGGGAAAAATGGTGGATATCGACGGCCTTGGCGGCGTGCCTGACGATCTCCTTCTTCCAACGGGTCAATCCGGGGGCGACTTTGTGGCATTCGAAGCGCATATCAGGGAAGCCGCCCGCAAACGCCTTGTCCAGGTCGCGCTCGGCCGCATCGATCAATGCCATTGGAATCGCCTGTTCCAGCACCACGTAGCCATCCCTGATCCAGGTGGACAAGAGCGCGGCCTGCGCCTCCGTGATCTGGCCAATTTCCAGCTTGCCCTCGAGAATATCCAGCGCGTTGGTTGCATCCGGCCAGAAGCCTCCGTAGATCGACGATTGCGTCGCGGCATTGTCGGGCCTGGCCGCACGCACGTGAGGCAGGAAACCACGCCCCTTGCCGCGCTCGTCAAAGTGGTCTTTCGGCGTTCTGTCTTTTTTCTCCCGCAGTTCCATGTTCACGTACGGATAGGACTTGAGATAGAACTGTTCGTCGAATTTCGAGTCCAGGCGGAAAGCCTTGCGGCCTTCCGCGCGGCCGAACTGCTCGTAATGCCACCAGGCGCTTTCGATGGCTCCAGCATCCAGCGCCTTCCTGACATCATCGTGGTGATGGATATAGGCCTGTTCGTCGAATTGGTCGCGCTTCGTGATGTCGTTCTTATTCATATTGCCCAATCGGTTCAAATAAAATGCAATTTTCTTCAGCGCAAGCCCAGTTGCCCCTAAATTGAAGTGCATTATGGCTCGGTGAATTCGCCATAGGGGCGTTCGGGGAACGTGCGCAACCAGGCCGCGAGGCGCCCACGCAGTTCGGCCACGACCTCGGGGTGCTCGGCGAACACATTATGCTCCTCCTTCGGGTCAGCCTCGAGGTCGTAGAGCTGGTCGTCCTCGAAATAATGTGGATTTCGTTTGGCGGCCCAGTATCCCAGGTCAGAGTTCTGCGCATAATAGGGGCGAGCATTCGGCGGACTGTCGTAAAAACCAGGGAATTTTTCCCCGCGCAAAATCTTAGCCTCCTGCGCAGCGCCGTAACGTACCGTGATGTACTTCCATTTTGGCGTTTTCACCGCCCTGGCAAAGCCCAACTCGGCGAAGATGGCGTCCTGGATCGGCGCGTCCGAACCTTCGAGTACAGCGCGGTACGAGCGGCCGTCAATGTGCGCGTCGGCGGGCACCTCGACACCGGCGAGGTCGAGTATTGTGGGAGCAAAGTCGATGTTATTGATCAGTCCGCTGTAGACGCGGCCGGCCTGCTGGGACGCGGGCCAGCGAGCGATCATGCCGACACGCATGCCGCCATCGTAAAGCGTGGACTTGCCGTGGCGCCAGAGGCCGTGGTCCGAAGTCACTATGACAATGGTATTCTCGTCGGCGCCAATGTCGCGTAACTTTTGCAGGATGGCGCCAACACCAGCGTCCAACCATGTCATGTAAGCAACCTCATCCGGGAAGCCGGCGGCAGCGTTCTGGGCGCGGATCTCGGCGCGAGAAGGCATGAAGGGGTATTTGTCCCATGACACCCCCTCGGGGGTGACGCGAATGTCGCCGTCGAGACCAGCGGTGTACTTGCCTTGCTTCTTATCGAAGGGCTGGGGCCCGTGCGGGATGGTGGTGGCGAAGTACAGGAAGAACGGCTGCTTTGCATCGCGGGAACCATCGAGGAACTTGAGGGCCTTGGATACCGTCCACTCGATGTGGTGGATGTTGCCGGCCTGCAAAAAAAGTTCATGCAAGTTGCCGGCGTAAATGCCGTCCACATAGTCGAAGCCATAAGGCTTCATCCACTCGCTCCACTTTGACTGGTTGAATGCGAGCGCCGCACTAACCGCGGGATCGTAGGGGTCCGCATCTTTGGCGTAGGTGCGCAGGCCGAAGGCCTCCCAATTGTTTGGGTTGTCCAGCAAATGGTGGTTGATGAGATGGGATTTCCCCACAAAGCCGGTGCGATAGCCCGCTGCCTGCAACAGTTGCGGCAGATTGATTCGCTGGTCGAACGGATCAAAGTCCACCATGTTCTCGGGGCGGCCAATGGTGCCTGGCGGATAAAGTTGATTGAAGTGAGGCCCAAGCGAGCGAGTGGCATAGCGCCCGGTGAGGTAATTGTAGCGGCTCGCCGTGCAAACGGGTGAGGCGACGTTTGCCTGATCAAAGCGGATACCCTCGGCAGCCATGCGATCAATGTTTGGCGTGAAGACACTGCCACCGTATACGCCAAAGGCGTGGGGTTCGTTAAGGCCGGGTGCGCGCTCGGCAATGGGGCTCTGATCATCGGTCATGATCAGCACTATGTTTGGCCTGGGGGCGTCGCCTGCAAAGGCAAAGGACGCGGTACAGCAAAACGCAGCGACGAGGACGGTGAGACGTAATAAATTCGCCATGATGGATTCCGGAGATGTTTATTATCAGCTAAAGAATATCAGGTATGCGGCAGGCATATTAGCCCTGACCGTTTAATCCCGCCAAGCGGTTCACAGAATTTTCCACATTGTCGATGCGCAGCAGATCGTTGGGGCCGCTATACCTATGCGCCATCCAGGCACAGATTGTGAATTCCGCATGGGCTTGTGTTAGCATCCTTGCAATTCGACTGGGTCGCAAATCGACTGGGTCCAGCACCGAGTCATGAATAATAAGCAACTGCCGAGGTTGAGCACATTATGGAAGATCAGGGGCGACAGGACAAGTTGGTTCAAATTGCCGAGCAACTGCTCGCCGAAGTCAATTTTACCGGTGGTCCCACAGACCAGTTCGAACCCGTTGGCAGAGAGACTTTCGTTGCACTGCTGGAGAGCGGTCTTCTCCCACACCACAACTTTTTGGACTTCGGATGTGGCGCGTTGCGCCTCGGCTATTGGCTCATCCGGTTCATGGACGAGGGCAGGTATTTTGGGATTGAACCGAACACCAAATGGCTGGATGCGGGTAAGCGGATCACGATCGGTGAGGAATTGCTGAATTGGAAAAAGCCCCGTTTCAACAACAATGCGGAGCATCGCCTGGATGTGTTTGACGTTAAGTTCGATGCGGCGGTGGCGCGGTCGGTTTTGACGCACCTGAACCCCGGAGCGATGCGGATTTTGTTCCAACAATTCGCGCAAAACTGTTCCCCCAACGGTTTCTTCCTGGTGTCCTATTGGGAACACGGCACCCACAAGGGCAAGAACACGCTCGTTGGCGAGTCGCTCGCCCAGGACAAACCCCATCAGGGTGGCATGGATACCACCTTCAAGTTTGAGACCATCCAGCAGATAGCGGCGGAAGCGGGACTTGAGGCGACCCTGCTGGACCGGAAGGTGGTAAATATCCAGCCGTGGATCGTGCTGAGGAAGAAAGGCGCTGCAGCCACGCAAAATGCCGTGCAGACCAGAAATATTGGGATACTGGAGCGTATTCGAAAGCTCACAGGGGGATAGGGGTAACCCACGGTAGCATTCCGGGCGGGTGATACAATGCCGCCGACGAGGAACACCAAGCCATGCCGCAGCGCTTCGCCCAACTGTCCGACCCCCACCTGAGTTCATTGTCCGGAGTCCGCCCGCAGGATCTGCTCAGCAAGCGGGCCCTGAGCTACCTGTCCTGGCGCCAGAAACGTCGCTTCGAGCACCGCCCGGAAGTACTCGAAGCGCTGCAGCGTGACCTTGCAGGTATCGAGCTGGATCAACTGCTGGTCACCGGCGATTTGACACATACCGGCCTGCCCCGGGAGTTTATCGAAGCGCGGGACTGGCTGCGGGCACTGGGCGAACCCACCCAGGTTGCCGTGGTGCCGGGTAATCACGACGCCTGTGTGACGGCGCCCTGGCGCGACACCTTCGCCCTGTGGCAGGACTATATGGCCTCGGATCACATGCCTGGCGACAGTGCGGGTATCTTCCCCAGCCTGCGTGTACGCGGTTCCATTGCGTTCATAGGGCTGTCCACTGCCTGTCCCACCCCCCCCCTGATGGCTACCGGCACCCTCGGTACCGAGCAGATAAAACAACTGTCGGAGTTATTGCAACGCACGGCCAGCGAAGGCCTGTTCCGGGTCCTCTACCTGCACCACTGCCCCCTGGTGGGGCAGGAAAAATGGCGCAAACGCCTGACCGACGCTCCGCAGCTGCAGGCGTTGCTGGAGGAACACGGCGCTGAGCTGGTCCTGCACGGCCACGGCCATCGCGCGCATTACAGCGAACTACAAACCCGGCACGGGAGTCTGCCAGTTATTGCCGTGCCTTCGGCCTCGGCCCTGGGCTTGCACGGCGCGGATATCGCGCAATACAACCGTTACGAGGTAGCGCGCTGCGACGGGGGCTGGCAGGTGCGCATCGATACACGGCGCTACGAGGCCGGTTCGGGACGGTTTACGCAGGGCGAAGACCGGACTCTGCAAATCGACCGGCGCTAGTTGTAATCTCTCAGCAGGTTAACCGTACAACATGTCGATTCGAGGGGGATCGTTGGGTGACGGGCTCGGCCGCCGGGTGTGCAAATCGCCAGCTTCCCCGATACTCGCTAACGATTTGCACACCCGACACCCGATCCCTCATTCCGCGCTATCGCTCAAACGATGTTCAGTGCAGGCGATGGAACAAGGATCCGGGCGGGAAGGCTTTTTCGAATGCGAGTATCGGGGAAGCAGGCGAAAAAGCCTTCCCGACCGGAG
>JANPDE010000503.1:0-3686 GCA_031431315.1 Haliea sp. | reverse complement strand
CGATACGCGCTGTATACAGGATTTGGCAATGGCTACGGTAAGGGTATTCAACCACCATGTTCATACCTCTTTTTATTGGCTTGCGCTGGTTGATGCCGCACTTTTCATGCTGGCCTTATACGCCGGCACCTACATTTACTGCTTTGTCGAGTTAGAGCCCAGCAGCTTTCAGGCCTTCCTTCCGGACGTACCGCGGCGCGCCCTGCTGTATGCGCTAACTACCGTGATTTGCCTGTTTACCATGGGTCTGTACGAACCGCGCATGCGCGAGGGGCGGGCAGGGGTATTGGTGCGCACCCTGGGCGGGTTTATTGCCGCCAGCCTGGTGACGGCGGGCTTGTTTCTAATCCTGCCTGACACCCACCAGTGGCGGGGAGTACTGTTATATACCGTGTTGTTGTCCTTCAGCGCCAACCTGGTGAGCCGACTGGCTTTTATCAATGTGACTGATCTGGATCAGTTTAAAAGCCGCGTGCTCGTTTATGGTTCGGGTTCAGCCGCGGCCACCATTACCAGTTCCATGCGGCGCAAAACAGATCGGCAGGGTTTTACCATCGTGGGTTTTGTCCGGGTAGACGGCGAGGAACCGAGGGTAACGGGAGAGCGCATTATCAACCTGCGTCAACCATTGGCTGAGTACGCCAAACAAACCGAAATCGACCAAATTGTTGTCGCACTGGATAACAAGCGGGACCAAACCCCCACGGACGAACTGTTCAAATGCCGGCTGCAGGGTGTCAAAGTATTGAATCTAGTAAACTTTTTCGAGAGGGAAGCAGGCAAAATATTGGTTGATTTCGCCACCCCCGGCTGGATGACCCTGACCGAAGACCTGCGCAGCAATACCTCTACCAGTCTTACCAAACGCTGTTTCGATATTAGTGCGAGTTTTCTGCTACTGATGGCGACCTGGCCGGTGATGCTGGCAACTGCTCTGGCGATTTGGCTGGAGGACGGCTTCAGAACACCAATATTTTTCAGTCAGGAGCGCGTGGGGCTCAGTGGCAAAGCCTTTAAGGTCCTGAAGTTTCGCAGCATGGGTGTTGACGCGGAACGCGATGGCAAAGCACGCTGGGCTACCGTGAATGACAGTCGTGTGACCCGAGTAGGTTCAATTATCCGTCGCACGCGAATTGACGAGTTACCGCAGATATTTAATGTACTGTCCGGCGAGATGGCCTTCATAGGCCCGCGTCCGGAGCGACCGGAGTTCGTGAAACAGCTGGCTGAACAGATTCCCTACTATAATTCCAGGCACGCTGTTAAACCCGGCATCACCGGGTGGGCCCAGTTGTGTTATCCCTATGGTGCGTCAGAAGAAGATGCGCGCCAAAAACTTCAGTTTGACCTCTACTATGTCAAAAACCAGAGTCTATTTCTGGACTTCATGGTCGCCCTCAGCACTGTGGAGGTCGTACTGTTCGGTAAGGGTGCCCGCTAAGCAGTGTTCGCTAAGCAGTGTTCGCTAAACAATAATCGCTGACCCAAATGTGTCAATAATTTATACACTTCCTGGTTGTTGCTGTCTGCTAGCAGCGCTAACATGCTGCAAGCATCTGTATAATAAGCATTAAGAAAATCGGCGCGGATTTTGCATAATCATTGCAAAATCCGCTACTGCTGACTATGGGACAGTGACCAATCATGGATGTGATACTCATCATCCTCGGCGTACTGGGCCTCGGGGCCGTCGTGATATCTACCTATGTCTTTACGGTTGCCGCCCGCAGCTATGTGTCCGAAGATAGCAGGCGTTACGGTTGGGCCGACGAGATCACGCCCCATACCTTGATGCCACGCAACCTGATAGATCGTCGAAGTGACAGGCCGGTGACATTTCCACTCACCGTCAACGGCATACTCATTACCCATGATCGGCGCGCGAGTGCGGATCGCCGCGTGGCGACTTGAATCAATAACCCAACAAACTACCTGCATGCGGGTGTATAGCTGCAATATGTACAATTGCGCCGCTAAACTGACTCATGCTACTTTGCTTGCAAGTGCCTGTTTTTAATTAAAAAGCATGCTGCTGGAGAAGTCGCCCTCCCAAATCTAATAATTGTGACAGGCGAACCACCGGGCGCGGTATCCAGGAACTGGGGTATTAATGATGGCATCATTCGGGGCTAGGGTCGCCTTGTGTATCGTCGAAGCTGGTGCCCATAACCTATGACGATTGCGGGCAAAATCAATGCGCTAGTCCTTTCCATCTCCATCGCGGCAGGCTGCATCCTCACTGTGACCGCACTGCTCCGCGAATTCACAGTGACTCGCGAACGCGTAATTACCCAATCCTATGACAGAGTGCAAAGCCAACCGCAGTTGCAGGTGGCTATTTACCTGAACGACCAGCTTGAGCTGGAGGCTGCACTGCAGGACTTGCTTAAAACCTCACCCACCATTCGCTATGCCATTGTCCGAGATGCGGCGGGCACGCTGTTAAGTCGCCTGCAACAGCCGAATACACCTGAAGTCCAATTGGCTCCCTTTGAAGATTTGCGCGGCAGCACTTCCGTGGTCGAGATGGGGATCACTTCACATCGCAGCGACGTTGCCACAGTGGGGCGCCACCTGTTGACACTACCAGGTGGAGATCTGGTATGGGACCTCACGATACCCGTACTTTCTGTCATTAATCCGCTACACCACGGCATCAGTCGCGAAGCGCTCGGTACTGTACTGGCTAGCTCACGCACAGCCACCAGTTTGCACGTGATCGGTTACGTACAACTGGGTGTCAGCCGCTACGATTTGCTACTCCAAATTCTCCCCACAGTGGGCGCAGTGGCCGGAATTGCCCTGGTTTTTATACTCTTAAGCGCTATTTTCACTCGCTACATGACGCGCAGGATTACAGCACCCTTTGCCACGATAAAACGTATGGCGGACGATATTGCCCTGGGCACTGCAGTGACGCCGCAGGGCCTTGAAAACAGTGGTGAATTTAAGGAAATCGTGGCGCTCCTCAACACGATCATCGGAGGTCTGCATTCCTACAAAACGCGGATGGACGTGGACCACCAATTATTGAGCATGAAAGTAGAGGAGCGCACGTCACAGTTGTCTCGGCGCAATGAGGAGTTAAATCGTGCAGTCAAGGAGGTCACGGATACAAAAAATCGCCTACGTCAGTTGGCCTATTATGACAGCCTGACAGCACTACCCAACCGACGCCTGTTTACGGAACAACTGGACGTGCTACTGCGATTGGCCAAGCGGAACAAGGAAATGATATCGCTGCTGTTCGTTGACCTGGACAACTTTAAACGCTTCAACGACTCACTGGGCCACAGCGCAGGCGATTTGCTACTGCGCGAGGTGGCCAAACGCCTTGCCCGCTGCGTCAGGGACAGTGATCTGGTGGCGCACTACGTTGAGCCAAATTCTCAAATCGATGTCTCCCGACTGGGTGGTGATGAATTTACCGTTGTGCTCAGTCAATTGGATCGCGCCGAATCCGCAGGCGTAGTGGCGACTCGCCTCCTGACCATGCTATCTCAGCCGATGACGATTGAGGGTCACGAACTGGTTGTCACCCCGAGTATCGGCATCGCCATCGCACCCGATCACGCCGAGACCGTTGAGGGGCTGCTCAAAGCGGCTGACACGGCTATGTACCACGCCAAGACCTCGGGCAAAAACAAGTATATGTATTACAACAGCAGCATGGACGCGGCCAGTGT
>JANPDE010000502.1:0-13623 GCA_031431315.1 Haliea sp. | reverse complement strand
AGTAGCGGTTCGTCGAGAGAAATCCGCCATTCATCCTGAGCGTCATCCGTCATGACAAGTCACCCGCTACAGCGGCTGGTTGGGCACGCCTTCAAATAACTGCTCCGTCGGCCCGACGTTCACCAGGCCCAGCATCTTGGTGGCGAGATGCGGAGCAAACACCGCAAGATAAACGGCATGGCCAATGACTATGAAGGCTGCAATGGAAAGCAGGGAAGAGCGCAATCGTGTTTTCGCTTTTGAATCCGCCCACACCTCGATCAGTGTGCGACCCTGCGCATCTAAACGACCGAGCAGATACGTAAAGACCATCATCTGCACGCCCATTGCGAGCGAGTCATACAGCGGGTACTGGTGTTTCGTGCCTTCCCACACGGCAAGCCCCTTGATGACGTAGCCGTAGCAGAACACGCCAAGTTTGGCGCCGAGAATCGCATTGAATACGAACGCCCACAGGCTGCCGACAATGAGGCCTGTGACCAGCAGCGTGACAGGCGCTCGCCATTGGAACGTGGAGATAAACCAGCGACCTGCCGCGACACCGATTACTGCGGGAAGAACGAAATACGCGATGTAACCCGGCGGAACTGGAGCCGGCAGTCCGCCCCAGGTCATGTTCAACGGCCACCAGGACGGCATGCGTGGCATAGCGGGCGGGAACTGCGCATACACCGCCCAATCATACGGGGCCTCGATCCAGGAGAAGGAGATCGCGGATATGCACAACAGCAATAACGGGTGCAAATGGCCTCGGCGGACACTCAAATACAAGCCGAGGGCCACAAATACAAACGCGCCGATATAGGCGAAGTAAATGGACGCTTGCAGCAGTGGGGTCAGTTCCGACATTATCGATCCCTCTGTCTGTCTGAAGAATCCCGCGCTTGCGGATCGTAGCGCAGCACCAATGCGAAGATCAGGACAATCAGTCCGAACAATGTACCGAGCATAATCAATGCACCCAACGTATCACCCCCTTGGTTTGCTCCTGATCATAATCGGATCGAGTTCCTGCTAGCGCCGCGTGGCATTCACGGGCCGAAGTTATAGCGGATACGCGCACCAACCATGCGTGGCATTCCAACGGCCCCGCCCTCCACGCCATAGGGCCAGAGCCCGATCACATAGGTCACGTACTCTTCGTCGGTGACATTGGTGACAAAGACAGAAAAGTCGACGGGACTTTCTAACACCCGGTCCCAGGCGAAATTGAGGTTGACGAGACTGTAATCCGGCATCGTTCCCAGTGGTGAGACTGTCTCGGAGACCGCCTGCATCTGATCGGTGTAGACGTATGTTGTCGAGAACCGCATGGAGCCGATATCAGCAGGTACCGGTAGCAGATAGGTCGCTGTGAGGACCAGCTTGTTTTCCGGCGCGAACGGCAGTGGCTCACCTGCCACGGTGGTGAGATTGGGCCCCGTAAGAACAGTAGGCGGCAACTGCGGAAACTCCAATTCGTCCACATGCGTATGCAGGTAGGCGTAGCTGGCGCTGACGATAAGGTTATCGGTCAGCTGTATATTACCTTCTACCTCACTCCCCCAGATGGTGGAAGCTCCGGCATTGACAATCCCAGTGGTGCCGACTCCACTGGGAGCGAAGTAGCCGAACTGGATCTGCTGGTCCTGGAAGTCATTGTAGAACAACGCCATATTGAATGTGGCAGGCATGCTGCCGTGAAAACTGGTCTTCGTGCCGATTTCATAGGTATCCACGGTTTCCGGGTCATGCGTATCCAGACCGGCCGAACCGCCAATATTGACGCTACCCTGGCGATAGCCGCGCGTGTATTTCGCGTAGAGCATCATATCCTCTTCGGGGGTGTAGTCGACGCCAAGCAGCCAGGTGGGTTTGCTACTGTCGCTGCTGGGCGTTCTCCTCTCAACCTGGGTGAGCGCGGGATTGGGAGGTGCGAATTCCCCCGGCGGGGCAGTTGGAAACTTGTAGATGGTATCCGTGACGTCGCCCTCGGTCTTGTCATCGGTATAGCGCAGACCTGCGGTCAGACTGACAGTATCAGTCAGGTCGTATGTGCCCTGGCTATAAATCGCCTTGCTGGTGTACTCCGCCCCGCCTGAGTTGTTCTCTACTGAGCCGATTCCGAACACATTACTGCAGCGCAAATCGTCAGGATTGCCAGAAGTGATTGAGTCCTGGTCACAAGCGATCAGTGCCGCTGATTGGAAGCCGTAATCACCCCGGGGTTGGCTATTCTCATAATACAGGCCGCCCTGCCACGTCAGGCGCTCATCGAAGGCGGTGCCCTGCAGTTGTATTTCCTCGACCATGCTCTCCTGGTCGGTTGACGGCAAATTGTCCGCGAGACCGACCATCTGGAAGATGAGGAAATCGCCGGTGGGCGCTATCCAGTTGGTACCAAAGATCGAACTTCGCTGTTTGGTTTCCAGCGTGCCGTAGGAGAGGATGTTCTTGATAAGCAAGTCGTCATTGATATCCCAGGTCGTGGTATTGATGGCCTGCGCTAACTCAGACTTGCTCACCGGGTCCGGTATGAAGTTGTACACGTCATAGAAGCCATTCGTACCGTTAGCGTTGCGCTGCGCGAGGTCAGCCTCGCAAAAACTGCCAAACGCCTGTGCCGGATTGCACGCGAAAATGGAACCGGGGTAGCCGTTGTTATCGGAATCCGTGTAGCGCAGGATCGTATAATTTTCGATGGCATCGGTGATATCCCACAGGCTGCTGAGGCGATAAGCGGTGAAGTTGACATCAGCGAAATCTTCCGGGCCGATGCCGGAAATATTATCGAGGTAGCCGTCGCGTTGCTGGTGGTCGATGGCGAAGCGCAGTTTAAATACATCGCTGAGCGGGACATTGAGCATGGCCTGCCCCTGCCCCATATCGTAATTGCCAGCGCCCCCTTCGATATACGCTTCGAATTCATCAATGGGCTTGTTGGGGGTCAGCAGCACCGCACCACCGGTGGTATTGCGGCCGAACAATGTACCCGTGGGTCCCTTCAGGACCTGCACACTGGCGAGGTCGAAGAAATCGCCCGGGCCCGCACCGTCACCGGACTGCTGCGCGTTGGCGCCGCGCAGCGCGACCACGTCCGCAAAAAAGACCCCGACAGAGGCGGTGGTGCGAAATTCCTGCGAGAAGCCGCGAATGGCGAACGAGGTATTGTCGCCGCCAAAGCGGGTATTGGTTTGCAGCGAGGGCGTGTAGGTGGCGAGGTCGCCTGAATTGATGATGTTATTGTCGCTCAACTGCTGTTGCGAGAACACTGTCATGGAAATCGGGACATCCTGTAACAGTTCCACCCTGCGGCGGGCTGTCACGACCACTTCCTCCAGCGTCAGGCGTTCCGCCCGTGTACCGACATCGGCATCCTGTCCAAGCGCGGGTACCATAATCCCGACACTGAAAGACAAGATTGCCAATTGCATGATTGAGCGTCGCCAGTCTGCCACAGCAAGTCTCCTTCTACACATCCCACACGAGATGAATTGTTGACGGACCCGCGATGATGCTGCCGTGGAAAGTAGGTGGGGCCGTGGGATCGAGGCGGAACTCCGGCAACTTTTTTAACAGCGTTTCGTACATTATTTTGAGCTCCAGGCGCGCGAGATGAGCGCCCAGGCAATGGTGAGGCCCTTGCCCGAAGGCCAGGTGCGACAATTTTTCGCGGCGTACGTCGGTGGTCAACGGGGCGGGATAGACGCACTGGTCGTTACTCGCGCTGGGAAGGAACATCATGGCCAGTTCACCTTTCGCCAGGCGCACATTGTGAAACTCCAGATCTTTTTTCAATACGCGCATCGGAGCGACGAAGGCATAACGGCGCAGCAATTCTTCCACCGCAGCTGGAATGAGCAATGGGTCTGTGCGCAACTCCTGTTGCAGCGCTGTATCCATCGCCAGGTGTCGCACACCGAAACCCAACGCATTGACCACGGTATCCAGTCCGGCGATGAACAGGATCACGCAGTAGCTGAGCATGAGATCCAGCTTCATGGGTTCGCCGTCAATCTTGATCGCCCACAGCAGGCTGATGATATCGTCCCGTGGATTGTCGCGCCGTTCCAGGATGGTGCCGCGCATCACGTCGGCGATGCTCTTCATCTTCATCATGTTCTCGGCGATATCGGGTGTAATTACCGTCAGGTGCTTTTTGGCCAGTTCCCGGTATTCCCGCTCCATTTCAATGGGCAGACCGAACATATGGAGAAAAATCTCGACCGGGTACACGTCTGAAATGGTGTGCTGAAATTCGCAACGCCCCTGACCTGCAATCTCGCCGACAAGTCTTTCGGCAAGTTGGCGTATATCTTGCTCCATGGCGGCGATCGTTTTGGGAGAGAATGTCGCAAACAAGGGCTGCCGGAGCTTTGTATGCAATGGCGGGTCAACAGAAATGGGAACCGGTGCGGGGATGCGCTGGTCCTCGGGCATTGCTGCCATCATCAGTTCGAATTCTTCTGGTGAAAAGTGCTCGCTGGAAAACGTCCCGGGGTCGCGCAGGGCGGCAGATACTGCTTCATGTGTCTGGAATATCCAGTGGCCCCCATTGAACGGCGTCCAGAATATCGGCGGCGCACTATTTGCCAGATCAGCCGCGCGGACGTGCGGGTCATTGCAATATTCGGGGTCAGTGTTGTAGTCAAATTCATAAACAAGCGACTGCGGAACGTGGTCCGGCTTTTTCGCCTTGTTTGGCATATCCATATTACTCATTCTTATTTCCCCTTACGGCACCAGCAGCCTCTCGTGCCAGCCGCTCGTCCCGGAACCTGACCAAATCGCGGTAACCAATGCGTTTGTACTGCGGCCTTGGCTGAATACCCCATTCATCTTGCGCGGTTGCGTTGGGTCCCGTTGTACGGCCCTCACCTTCGTTAGCGCCATAAAGTGGATGGGGTACGAGGCACTCAGCCTTGTCATCGGACCACCGAACTTTCATCAATTCGTCGCACACTTCGATAATTGACAATGTCGGAAACCCAAACCAGATCAGGAGCCCGGGCAAAGTAAATGAGGCCTCCACTACTAATGCGAACAGGCAAACGAATAACCCTCGCTGCAACCATTTGTGCATATTCGCAAAGTAGGCTGTGGTGCCCGCCGGCAAATTCTCTTCATTAATATTTTTCATCGAAATGTCCTCATCTGGCTGCCCGCTGGCTTATTCAGAAAATATTTCACGGTTAACTGTGTGCAGGTACGGCAGGGCCAAAAACGGGGTGATATAGAAGATGTCGTAAATCCACCAGCCCCAGACGGGGAACGTGATATTGGCGTATCGCACGTCGGCATAAAACGTCATGTTGAGGTTATAGCCAATCCACACAATGAGGCCCATCCAGCAGGTGACGATCAACCACTGCTGCCCCCAGCGCTTCATTTGCAACAGACCGATGGCCGCTGCCAGTCGCGGTGCGAAGCAGCCGAATATCAGCGATATCTCCCACGCCTTTTCCCCGGGAGCGCCAGCACCGCCGATCGCATATGGACCCAATTTGAGCTCGTTGTAATGCCAGAAGTAACCGCCATCAAAAACCGCCCCCCACCCGCTTGATAGAATCCGGTTTATCACTGAGTGGTTTGCGAACAGATCCATTGCCCAACTCAAACTGTTCAAAGAGGAGTCGATGATTACGAGGTAGCCGATCAGCGTGACTATTAAAGGTCGCACCGAAAGTCCGGCCTTCGCAGCTAATATCTGTAGCCTCATGCCATAAAGGAAGAACGGTAATCCAAATAGACCCAGGGCACCTGTGCCCATGAGGAGGGTGCCACCGATCATCCATTTATCCGCGCGCCACTGGGCCTGCTTGCTCTCGCTGTCATGCGCATCGTATGCGCCAAAGCTTTTCGTTGTCGTTGTCATAATCGATTACCAGTCGCTGAGGGAATAAAGGTGTAGTTGAAAAAGGAACTCTCCCAAAATGATCGTATATATCACCAACTGGAATACGATCATGGCCTTCTTTCTGCGGCGGTCCTGTTCAGAAACAACTTGCTTGCTCATCGTTTGGCTCCTGATTGACGTTGATTATTGGCGTCATTAATTTCAGATGTGCGTGTGCCAAGCAGGCATGCCGCGGCAATCTCGCTCAACCCATCGGTGACGGCTCCATCATTACTTAACGGCGCCAGAATGCACACTTCGGCGGCCTCCAGTTCGCTCGCGCCCGCAGCAATCATTTTGGCGGCAGTTACCAAAACACGCGTTGACGGAGGTTCAAAATGGAAGACAGCGTCGGCGTTGCGAATACTGGTCGCGCACCGCACCAGTCGCGTTGCTACCGACATATCGATGCTCGCTTCCGCAACCAATACTTCGGCTTCGCGCTCCGGCGGCAGGAAACTCATCGCGACAGTAACGAAGCGCTGCCGGAAAGACGGCTTGAGCTCCTTTAAGGAACTTCTGTAGGCGGGGTTGTATGAACACACCAGCATAAATGTGGCTGGCGCCTTGACGACTTCACCCGCGCGATCAAGATAAAGGGTCCGGCGGTGGTCGGTCAGGGAGTGCAACACCGCCAACGAGTCGTGGCGCGCCTCAACGACTTCGTCCATGTAGCAGATGGCACCTTCCTTGACTGCCCGGGTAAGCGGTCCGTCGTTCCATACGACATCCCCGCCAGTGACCATGAAGCGGCCGACCAGATCGGAACTTGTCAAGTCGTCGTGACAACTAATGGTGACAACCTCGCGGCCAAGTACTTCACCCATGTGTTCCAGAAGGCGGGTTTTGCCGCAACCGGTTGGCCCTGTGAGCATGACAGGGAGGCGCTGTTCGGCCGCCTGCCTGAACAGCGCGACTTCATTTTGGTTAGGATGGTAAAACGTGTTGCTCATGGAATCCTCAGTTCAATACGTCAGTTCAATACGTCAGTTCAACAAGGTCATGCCGCCACAAGCTCGCGGTGCACGCGAGCTAAAATGTGCGGTAGTTCCTCAACGCGCCTGAGGCGTGTGGAGCGCCGCGGCCCAAAGACATCCGGTAGTGGATCCACCTTCGCCTGTCCGACGCCGATGTAAAACAGGGATATGCCTGCCTCCTCGGCTTCTTCCACCGCATGCGCCGAGTCCGCCCAGGCATAGCGCCCTTCGTATCCTTCATCCGAGATCAGGCCATCACCGATAACAATGAGCAGCCGGCGTTCGGACTGTTGCTCCAACAATCGTTGAGTCAGGTGTCGCAGTGGCGCGCCGAGGCGCGTGTAACCACCGGGCGCAATTCCAAGATTGCCCGGCGTAACGGAGTGGACGTCCCTAAAATCGCGCAGACAGGTGATATCCACGCGATGACGTGTTTTGCCACTGAATACGAACAGCCCATGGCGCTCACGCGCCAACGCCATGGCATGACAAAGCCCGTCGGCACAGGCCAGCTCCAGTTTGAAAGCAGCCCCACCGCCGATACTCAAAGAAGCGCTGCCATCGAGCAGCAGTGCGGTGGTGACGTCGCGCAACGCCGGCTTCAAATTCCTGAAGACACGCGCATCAGACTGCATTCCGGTCAATCGCTTTACGTGATGTTCGATGTATTGATCGATATCAAGATCAGACCCATCCTCGAGCCGGTTCTTCATCACCCGATGGGTATGTTCTTCAAACCAGCGGCGCAAATCTGCGGAAACATGCTTGGCCGGTTTGTTGCCTGGCGGCACTTTGCGCTCCAGAACTGCGACGTGATTCGGCAGGAATGTTTCGCTCCACATGTTCCATTCGGGGTAGGGGATGCCCGCGCGCTGGTCAGCACGTATCTCGATATCATCCTCTTCCGGGCGGCTTGGCGACGGCAGACGCGAACTCTTGATATTGCTTTCCCCACCGGCGGGAATGGATTCATAGCCGGGGGATATGTAGCGTTTATTGGTAGACCCTGGCATGCGGCCCTGTGCCCGCCTCAGTGCCGCAAAGAGGCCATCTTTCGTTGCCAGCCCTACAGGTAACCGGCCAAGTATGGGATGAGCGGTTAGCGCCTGTTTTGAATGTGCAAGCTGCATGGCGCGATCGAGAATCGCGGCACCCTCCAGGTCCTCGTCCAACATTTCGAGATCGGGCAGAAAGCGTCGCACCTCTGCGACCAGTCCAGGCCAGTGCGAACCGATCCAGCCAAGGGAGACGCCTCCTTCTACTATCAAGAGTGCCGTCCCTTGTCTGGGAGTCAAAGCCTGTAATGTAAAAGTGGCGACGCGGTTCTTTGAGGGGGAGCACTGCAGCGCGATGGCGCAGGTCCAGGTCCTCAACGTCCAACCTGGGGTAATGGATGGATACGGGACGTGCATCTCGGTGCGTGAAACATTCATGCCGAAGGTGCGTTGCTCGCCAGACATCAGGCGCACACGCTTGCAACGCCCGCTCGAAATTGCAGACGCCACAATCGAGCAGCTACGCTCTATGTCGCCGGCCTGTCCAGCGCCCAATGAGCCTGCCAGAGCTAACACAGCCATGCTTCCGCCCATGTCAGCTTTAGAAGGTGCCCAGGGAATCCATTAACCAGTACCAGAACCAGATAACCAATCCGGTCAAGCCGAAGGCGAGACCAAGTCGCACACATTCCGTCCAGATCAAATCCCACATACCGAACCTCCTTTATTTTGTTTAGACCTTAGCCGCTAATTAACTGTCTGGCAAGTAAATTTCCAACTTGCGCGCAAGTATAAACTGTGGAAAGCTATCTTTTATCAGTCATTCAGTGGGAGAGTCCGGCGTAGGGTTTGGACTGACAGGCAGGCATGAGCAATTTATTAGCAAAGGAATATAGCGTCACACGGGGTGGGCGTAAGCGCGCCGTCATACTGGATGCCGCTGAACGGTTGTTTTCCAGTCGAGGCTATGCAGCGACCCGACTTGAGGATGTTGCCGAGGAAGTGGGATTGACTCGAGCTGCGCTCTTCTATCATTTTCGCGACAAGCAGACTCTTTACGATGCGATGATTGTGGATGCGTTTGGCTCGTTCGCGACAAAACTGGACGATATTCTAGCCAGCAGTAGCAAGACCATTGCAGAGCGCATTGAGATGGCGGTGGAAGCCTGGGTTGATACGATCGTGAATCGCCCGACACTGGCGCGCCTGATCTTGCGTTTCGTGGCGGATGGCATTGAAAAACCCGCACAGCGCGTATTTTCCAATAGGGAAGATGTTCCCATGAAATTCTGGGCGCTCTTCGATGAAGGGCGCAGAACCGGAGAGCTTAACCCGCTTCACGATGATCCTTTTTACGTCTCGAGCGCAGTCATCGGAACGACAGTTTTCTATGTCGGTGCACTTTCGGCCCTGGTACCGCACGGCCAATTTGAACCTTTAGCACCAGAGCACATAACCGCCCACAAGCGAGAAGTGCTGCAGACAACACGTCGGTTGCTCGGCATCCCCAACACCGCCGGCCAATAGGCAGGCAAACATAACCATAAAAAAACCGTTACGGAGATAAGAAAGATGTCGACTAACATTGATGCCAATGCGGCGGCATCCAGTAAGAGCTCTGCGGTTACGTGGAGTTGGAGCTTGGTCGGCCTGACGCTCCTCGGCCTGATGGCTTTCAATGCACGCATGGGCGCTGTTTCACCGCGGATAGCCAATCCGGAAGTCACTGGCGTGCCCCGCCCCGTGGAGTTTCTGTTCGGGGCAGACTACCCGATCTATACCATGCAACTGGGCTGCCTCATTATGATGCTCATTATCATTAGTGTGTGCGTCTGGGTGTGGCGCCGGCAACCGGGCCACCCCTACGTATTGATGACAATTGCGTCGACGGCGATAGTCTGGCAGGACCCGATCATGAACTGGGCACCCTACGCCGTCTACAATCCCCAGCTGTGGCATTTACCCGAGGACTGGCCCCTGGCCAACATTTCACCCCTTGTTGAGCCCTTTGTCGTCATTGGCTACGCCTCTTTTTATTTCATCGTCCCATTCTTCACCAGTACATGGGTCCTGCGTCGACTGCAGTCGCGTGCACCTCTAGACGCGTTCGTATGGCGCCATCCACTTGTTAGCCTGGGTGTGTTGCTATTCGGCATCGGTTTTACGTTCGACGCGATGCTGGAAATTTTCTCTGTTCACGCGGGACTCTACATCTACTCACAGGTGATGCCCTGGGGTTCACTCTTCGCTGGTACAACATTTCAGTTTCCGCTCATCTGGGAATCCACCATGGTGACGTTTGTGATGATTCCCGCCGGGATACTCTGCTACCGCGATGACACCGGTCGCTGCATGGCTGAAAAGCTGGCGCAAAGACTGCGTATGTTCCAAACGCGCCCTACACTGGCGACGTTTCTGGTCATGTTCGGCATACTGAACGTCGCCTATTTCATGTACGGTGCCGGCTTTGGTGCAATTCGCGCCTCGGGTCTGGCCACCGCCGTCGCCTGTCCCTACCCCTACCCGGAAGCCAAAGTCTATGACCCGCAGGGCTACTACGAAAGAGAAGGACAGCCGGGTCCCTACTTTGAGGGGTATTGGAACACATGGATGACCGCACAGCCCGAGGGGCGACCCAAGGTCAACCCACTCAAGGAGGACGCTGCCTGTCTGCCGAAGGAGACACCGGGTGCGTAGTGTCGTTATCACCGGCGCTTCCCGGGGACTTGGCCTGGCATCCGCTACATACCTGTATCAACAAGGTTGGCATGTGGTCGCTGCGATGCGCTCGGTTGATGCTGGCCTTACAAAGCTTCGCGCTGCGACTGGAGCACCTGTTAATGATCCCCGCTTGATCGGGGTCAAACTGGACCTGGTGGATATCGCCTCCATCTCCGCTACAGCCAGTGCAATCGAAGCCGCCGTGGGCGCCCCCGATGTGCTGGTCCACAACGCAGGCGTCGCGGCAGCGGGAAGCGCCGAAGACACACCGATGGAGGCCTGGCAGCAATTATTTGCGACCAATGTATTCGGACCGGTCGCGCTCACCCAGGCATTGCTGCCCGGCATGCGCGCCAGGGGGCGTGGCCGTATCGTCGCGGTTTCAAGCGTAGGCGGCACGCGGGGTATGCCTGGCATCAGTGCCTATTCGGCGTCAAAAGGAGCGCTGGAGCGCTGGGCCGAATCACTCTCGCAGGAAATCTCACCGTTCGGGCTCGGCGTCACCATACTGGTGACCGGAAGCTTCGATACGGATATTTTGACCGAACTGACCCCTGACTACGGCGATCACAATGGCCCGTATGGCGTGATCTATCAGGGGATTCATAGCACCGGAAAAGCGTTTGTGAGTAAAGCCAGTTCGCCTGCACGTTTTGCGCGCGTGTTGGCCAAAGCGCTTGAAGATGAGGCGCCCATCAGTCGTCGAACGGTCGGGCCGGACGCCACTGCGCTAGCCATCATGGCCCGGTTGCTTCCCGGATGGCTGGTCCATCAAATTCTTCGGGTAGTCATGCGTATACCCCGCCAAGGCGCGCTACACACTGCAGCGCAGAGCTCGACATCTTCAGAGGATACCCAAACGCATGGCTGAGATCGCCGCGCTGGGAATGCTGGCCTCAGCACTTTCGGGTAGAGATCTTGGTGTCGAAAACACTGAACCCGGTGTCCTCGCATGGACGAACGGAGAAGTGATCTATGTGGACGGCGCAGCCAACTTGCAGACACAACTCATGGAACTCTGTGTGCAAAGCGCTCTGCTCGCAGCGGGCAGTTTGGATCGAGAATTTGTACAACGGCTGGCACGGCGGCCGACACTGACCAATCGGTATTTGTCTGTTGAAGGACAGCGTGCTTTGGCAGCACTGGAAGATGTATTGCCTCCAATGATGCGGCCACTGATTGACCATGCGCTGGCGTCCCGCTCGAAATCACCATCAGCGTCTCTGGCTATCGCCCTGGGCCAGGAAAATATCCCCGATCCACCGGACTTTTTTGGGTCGATGCAAGTACGTGCATTGCTGGCCGTAGAAACGCGCGCTGGAGGAGCGGCCTCCACAGGCCAGCACGTCCCGCGTCAGCAGCTAGAAAAAGAATTAATCGAACTCTCTGATGATGCCAATCAGGACGACGAAGACAGTGACAATGTTGCTACCAGCCCCGTTGGTGGCGGCGGAGGGCTGGGCAAACTCCTGCAAAAAATGTTTCAGATGGTGCGGCGTTTAGGGGGCGGTGGCCCCCCGGGCGCTGACGCACCTACGCATTGGTCTCGATCGGGACCTCGAGCGGGAGTCCAGGCATTGAGTTCAACTGCAACAGCAGAAACGATGGACGATACCTTCGGCACGGGGATCGGAGTCCTTTATCCAGAATGGAATGTTCATCGTCGTTGCTACCGGCTGGACTGGTGTACAGTACAGGAGGTTGAGACACCCTCTCAAACTCGCGCAACTGTTCAGTGGTTGGAAGGTTACGGCTTGCGCAAGCCACTTTCCCGATTGGGGATGGAACTGGACCGATTTCGCCGCCAAACTCAAGGCGACGATATTGATATCGACGCTGCCATCGAAGCGCATGTGGACGTTATAGCAGGAACCGTTCCAGACGAATCCTGTTATGTCGAAAGTCAGCGCCATCGGCGAGATTTGTCGGTCCTGATTTTATTGGACATCTCGGGTTCTGTTGCCCAAGCCAGCCTGAGTGTAACCTCGGTTCACGAACAGCAACGTAGCGTAGCCGCTGCGCTGACTACCGTGCTCTACGAGATTGGTGATCGCGTCGCCCTCTACGCATTTCATTCGCAGGGACGATCTGCCGTGCACATGGTTCCAGTGAAACGCTTTGACGAAGGACTGGACAGCGCTGTCATGAGCCGGCTTCATAGCCTTATACCGGGTGCGTATTCACGGCTCGGCGCCGCCATTCGTCACGGGTCAACCCTATTGGTGGAGCGTAGCGGCACCTCGAGAAGGCTGCTCGTGCTACTTTCCGATGGCTTGGCTTATGACCACGATTACGAACCTGCTTATGGCGCTGCGGATGCCAGGCAAGCCCTCAAAGAAGCAAGACGCGACGGTGTGGGCTGCCTTTGCTTGAGCATAGGCGCCAACACGGATACTGACGTTTTGCGTCGCGTATTCGGCAGTGCGGCCTTTGCCACGATACCCAAGCCCAACCAGCTTGGACAAGTGATAGGCCCCTTGTTCCGCTCTGCGTTGCGGGGAGCAGAAGTACAAAGACGGGTCGCATGATCAATCTCGCATTTACCACAGGGCAATATACATAATGGATTCGAATACTCTCAGCACCCAAACTGACTCAAAACCGTACTACGTTGCCATTGGCAATGAGGAACAGGTATTTAAGGCGGCGTTCAACCAGGGTCTTTCGATCCTGCTCAAGGGGCCAACAGGCTGCGGCAAAACGCGATTCGTTGAGGCCATGGCGCATGCGTTGGGTAGGCCTCTGCTCACCGTATCCTGTCACGATGATCTGACCACCGCTGATCTGGTCGGGCGATTTCTACTGAAAGGGGGCGCAACCGAGTGGGCGGATGGCCCACTGACCAAAGCCGTACGCGAAGGTGCCATCTGTTATCTCGACGAAGTCGTTGAAGCCAGGAAGGATACGACCGTCGTGCTGCACCCATTGGCGGATTACCGTCGACAATTGCCGCTTGAGCGCCTGGGGGTCACGTTGGATGCCGCCCCGGGATTTTGCCTTGTCGTCTCATACAATCCGGGCTATCAGAGTGTCCTCAAGGATCTCAAGGATTCTA
>JANPDE010000501.1:0-5429 GCA_031431315.1 Haliea sp. | reverse complement strand
GCCTTTGCGCCCCTCGATGCGGTGCGCTGGTACACCCAGGCGATCGAGCTGCACGCCCGCCATGCCCAGGGCGATGGTCAACGCGGTGACGGACGCGAAGATCATGCCCGATGCGAGTTGCTGACGGTGCTCGGCACTGCCCAGCGCCAGGGGGGACTGCCCGAACACCGCGACACCCTGCGCGAGGCCGGGCGCATCGCGCTGCGCCTCGCCGATCGCGACCTCCTGATCAACGTCGCGCTGTCGCGGGACGCCGGGTACGACGAGGCGACAGAAGTCGATCCCGACCGCCTCGCCCTGCTCGACGCCGCCCTCGACGCCGTGGGGCCTGAAGACAGTGCAACGCGCGCACGGCTGCTGGCTTGCCTGGCCGAGGAGCTAGACCCCCGCGACGCCACCCGCCGCTCCGCGCTGGCGGGCGAGGCCATCGACATCGCGCGCCGTACCGGCGAAGATGCCACCCTGCTGGCCGTGGCGATCCTCGCGCTGAATCCGCTGGTGACACCCGACACGCTCGACCGCAGGCTGGCGGAGACGAGCGTTGCGCTAGGCCTCGCCGAGCGCAGCGGTGACGTATCGAGCCGATTCCAGGCAATTTACCCCCGCGCCCAGGTCGTCATGGAGACTGGCGACCTCGACGAATACGACGCTCGCCTAACGGAACTGGAGACGATCGCCGAACGCACTGGTCTTCCCTTCCATCAGTGGAATGTCCTCATGTTCCGCTCGAGTCGCCACCTGCTGGCCGGCCGAACAACAGAGGCCGAGGCCGACTCGAACGCACTGCTCGACCTCGGCACGCGGATGGGCCACCCGCTCACCGGCGCCGTCTACGGAGCCCAGTTCCTGCAGCGCAGCCAGCAGCAGGGACGCCTGGCGGACATCGTCGAATTCGCCGCGCAGGCGCTGGCGGAGAACCCTGCCATCCCGGCATTTCGGATAACCTTGTTGACCATCTACTGCGAACTCGGCCGCTACGACGACTGCGCGGCGCTGTTCGAGATCGGCTACGCCGCCGGTTTCAGCGACATCCCCTTCAACGTCATATGGTTGCATAGCGTCGGCGAGTACGCGGACTGCGCCGCCGACATGGGGCGCACCGATGCCGCGCCGCGTCTCTATGAGTTGTTACTCCCCTATGCGGCGCGCTTTGTCTACATCGCCTGCAAGGACTACGGCGCCGTGGCAAGACCCCTCGGCCGGCTCGCCACCCTGCTCGGGCGCTATGACGATGCCGAGACGCACCTGCGCGCTGCGCTTGCCATGCACGAACGCATGCAGGCCCCGTACTGGATCGCCCGCACACAACTCGATCTCGCCGAGCTGTGCCTCGCGTGGCAGGGCCCGACCGATGCCGCGACCGCGCGCGAGCTTATAAAGCAGGCGCAACAGGCAGTCGAGCAGTACAGCTATGCGGGACTGACGCCCCAGGCGGAGCGGTTGTTGCAGCGGCTGAGCTAATCCCTGCTAAACGGGGACAGATCTATTTAATTGATTTGGAATATAGGGGATGCGCACCCGACCGGTACGGTTGACGGAGGCCTCGCTTGCTCAGAAGGCTGGGCTCCCTCTGAAGTCCAAGAGAGTCGCCGCGAAGCCTCCACCAACCCTACCTGCCTCGCTCTTGCTCGACTTGCTCGGTTTGCTCGATGCGAGGTCAGGTCGGCAATGCCTCCCACTGCGAATATCTTAGCCCTCTGAGCCGTGGGAGGCATTGCCGAGCTGGCCGGGGTCATAGCGTGCGGGGTCAGAGTAAAAACTCCTTGCGCACCCGGCAGGCAGGGTTGACGGAGGCCTCGCTTACTCAGAAGGCTAAGATATTCGCCGTGGGGTATTACCGCTGCCGCTCGCCTTGCATCGAGAACGACTGGATGGCCAAATTGACAGAGGCATAACTGGACGCCAGCAAGCCGAAGCAAGTAAAATGCGCGCCAAATCAAGCACTAACGGCCGCTAACGTGCGCGAACTGTCCCGTAAGGAAACACTCGAATTCAACAAGCTGCAAAAGCGCCTGCGCCGCAATGTGGGCAACGCCATTGCCGATTACAATATGATCGAGCAGGGCGACAAGGTGATGGTGTGCGTTTCAGGGGGCAAGGACTCCTACGGCATGCTGGATATCCTGCTCAATTTGCAAAAAAGTGCACCGGTGGAGTTTGAGCTGATAGCGGTGAACCTGGATCAAAAACAGCCGGGCTTTCCCGAGGCGGTCCTGCCCACTTACCTCTCAGCGTTGGGTGTGCCTTATTACATTCTGGAGAAAGACACTTACAGTATTGTGAAGGAACTGGTGCCCGCAGGTAAAACGACCTGCGGACTCTGCTCCCGCCTGCGGCGCGGCAACCTCTACGGGTTTGCTCAGGAGATCGGCGCCACCAAAATTGCGCTGGGTCATCATCGGGACGATATTGTGGAGACGCTGTTCCTGAATATGTTTTTTAACGGCAAGCTCAAGGCTATACCTCCAAAACTCCTCAGTGATGATAAGCAGAACGTCGTGATCCGTCCGCTGGCATATTGCAAGGAACGCGATCTGGAGCGCTACGCGCGCTACAAGGAATTCCCCATCATTCCCTGTAACCTGTGCGGCTCCCAGGAACACCTGCAGCGCGTGCAGGTCAAGCAGATGTTGGCCCAGTGGGAGCGCGAGTATCCGGGCCGTACCGAATCCATATTCCGCAGTATTTGTCACGTGTCGCCCTCGCAGTTGGGTGATGGCGCGCTGTTTGACTTTGGCAATCTGCGCGTGGAGCGCGATACCAGTCTGCATATCCCGGCCATCAGGATGGTTAACCTCTAATGCCCTCCGGTCCCGCCGGCACACCGCTGCTGGCGGCGCAGTCTCTGTGCCTGGCCCGCGGCGGGCGCGAGTTGTTTCGGGATCTGTCTTTTGTAGTGCACCCCGGACAGTTGTGGCAGATCGAGGGGCCTAATGGCGCCGGCAAAACCAGCTTGATTCGAATCCTCTGCGGCCTGGCGCGCTACGGATTTACCGGGCAGGTGCAGCGTGCGGTACCGCAGCTCTACCTGGGTCATCTCCCCGCGGTCAAGGCGCTGTTGACGCCACGGGAAACGCTGGCCTGGCATGTCAGCGGCGATGGCGTGTATGCAAATGACCAGATTGAGTCCGCCCTGACTCGGGTCGGGCTCTTCGGTTACGAGGATATCCCCTGTCATACTTTGTCGGCGGGCCAGCATCGACGGGTAAATCTGGCGCGTTTGTTTCTGTCCCGGGCGCCGCTATGGTTACTGGATGAACCCTTTACTGCTATTGATAAAGCGGGCGTTGATGAGTTGCAAAGCCTGTTGGTAGCGCATGTTGCGGCCGGTGGAGCCGTGGTCTTGGCCTCTCACCAGGCGCTGCAGGTGAGTTGTGACGTGCACTTCCTGAACCTCGGGGGTAGCCTCGCGTGAGCGTACCGGGCACCTGGCAATTCTGTGTCAGGCTGGTGCGTCGCCAACTGCTGCTGGCGGTGCGTCGACCGATTGAAATCGGCAATCCCTTGCTGTTTTTTGCCATGGTGGTCGCCCTGTTTCCCCTCGGCCTCGGGCCTGCGCCCCAGATGCTGGGGGGTTTTGCGCCCGGTGTACTGTGGATTACTGCCCTGCTGTCCAACCTGCTCACCTCCGACAGCGTGTTTCGCAGCGATTATGACGACGGTAGCCTGGAGCAATTGTTGCTGGCGCCGCAGCCACTGTATTGGTCGGTGTTGGCCTATATCGGTGCGCACTGGCTGACAACAGGCCTGCTGCTGGCAATGGTAGCTCCTATCTTTGCCCTGATGCTGAACCTGCCTCTGGCCGCGCTGGGCACGCTCGTGACCAGCCTGCTGTTGGGTACCGCCGTGCTGAGCCTGCTCGGCGGCATCGGTGCGGCGCTCACAGTGGGTCTTAAACGGGGTGGCATGCTGATCTCACTGTTGATTCTGCCGCTGTATATGCCCGTGCTGATCTTCGGCAGTGCTGCGGTACAGGCGGCGGTCAGTGGGTTTCCCGCGGGGCCGTACCTGGCCACTCTGGGTGCGATGTTGTGCCTCGCCATAGCGCTGGCGCCGCTGGCGGCGGCCGCAGGATTAAGGATAAGCATCGATGCCTGACGTTGGTTTGTCACGCTGCACCCGCACCTTGGGCATTTGTTTGTCCCGTTCTGCGCAGACTGTATAATTGCCGCGCAATGTGGTCCTTCTTTCATAAGCTCGGCTCCCCCCCCTGGTTGTACGCGATCTCCGGCGTCATCCTGCGCTGGTTGCTGCCACTGACACTGCTGGCATTGGCCGTGGGTATGGCCTGGGGCGTACTGTTTACCTCACCGGATTTCCGTCAGGGCAATAGCTACCGTATTATCTATATACATGTGCCCGCGGCGGTGGTGGCGCTCGCAGGCTACTATCTGATGGCGATTGCGGGGGCTATCAACCTGATCTGGCGCATGAAAATGGCCGACGTCGCAATGAAGGCAGCCGCTCCCGTTGGCGCCGCTTTCACCTTTATTGCCCTGTTCACCGGCGCGGTTTGGGGCAAGCCCACCTGGGGCACCTGGTGGGTATGGGACGCCCGCATCACCTCGATGTTGATTCTATTGTTTCTATATCTCGGGGTGGTCGCGTTATATGAAGCCTTCGACAACAAGGAGGCGGCGGGCAAGGCCTGTGCGGTCCTCAGTTTGGTGGGCATGGTGAATATACCCATCATCTACAAATCGGTGGACTGGTGGTACAGCCTGCACCAACCCGCGTCAATCAAGTTCACTGGGGACTCCACCATTGACAGCAGCATGTTGTATCCGCTGCAGCTGATGATTGCAGCGTTCTACGCGCTGTTCACCTGTTGCCTGCTACTGAACATGCGTGCCGAGTTGTTGCAGCGTGAGGCGCGTAGCCAGTGGGTGAGAAAGCTCGCCAGCGCAGTGGAGACCCCGTGATGTACTTCGACAGCCTGCATGCGCTGCTGACGATGGAGGGCCATGGCGTGTATGTATGGACTGCCTACCTCTTAACTATAGTGGTGATCGCGGCTGCGCTGCTAGGCCCGCTGCGGCGTCGCAAGCGTTTTTTACTGCAGTTGGCAGCAGAACTCAAACGAGCGCAGCGTGCACACGATGTCAGTGCAGGGACGGAGCCTTGATGCATCCCGTACGAAAACAGCGACTCTACCTGGTGCTATTTATAGCGCTGTTTTCCAGCGCGGCGGTAGGCCTGGTCGTTTACGCAATGCGCGGCAATATCAATCTGTTCTATCCGCCGGCCCAGGTGGTGGCAGGCGAGGCGCCGGTCGGTCGTCCCATTCGTGTGGGTGGCATGGTGGTGAAAGGCAGTGTGCAGCGCGCCGATGATAGTCTGCAGGTCGCGTTCCAACTCACCGATTTCGAGTCCTCCGTTTCAGTCCTGTATACCGGGATACTGCCAGACCTGTTCGGTGAGGGGCAGGG
>JANPDE010000500.1:0-3677 GCA_031431315.1 Haliea sp. | reverse complement strand
CCAAGATTGCCGACATGCCGACGGACAGCAGCGGGCGTACCTTCCGCCAACTCATCAACCAGCGCTACCCGGATCTTGACATCAAGCACTTCCACCACGCGGGCAGTTCTTCCGGCGTCGTCGACGGGGCGGCAGCGCTGCTGCTGGCTTCCGCGCGGTATGCACGCGAACACGGCCTCAAACCGCGCGCGCGGGTAGTTGCCGCGGCGAACATGGGCGACGATCCCACCCTGATGCTCAACGCACCTGTGCCCGCTGCGCGCAAAGTGCTGGCAAAAGCCGGGCTGACTGCCTCCGACATCGACCTGTGGGAAGTCAACGAAGCCTTCGCCGTCGTGGTCGAGAAATTTATCCGCGATCTCAACCTGGATCGGGAGAAAATCAATGTGAACGGCGGCGCCATCGCCCTGGGTCATCCCATCGGTGCCACGGGCGCTCTGCTGATCGGCACTGTGCTGGATGAATTGGAGCGACGGGATCTCAAGCGCGCTCTGGTGACCATGTGTGCCGCTGGCGGCATGGCGCCGGCTATTATCATCGAACGCGTTTAAAAGCAGGCGTTGAGAGGCGCTTGCTGTATTTCGGGGAGAGACAACTATGAATGACAAACCGACTCCCATGCTGCCATGGCCGGAAGAGGATCTGTCGCAGTACGGTCCAATTGAGGTGCGCAAACTGGGCCGCGTGCAGCAGCACGTGGGCCGTGTCATGCACCGCAACTGGACGTCGATTCCACATGTCACGCATCATGACGATGCCGATATCACAAACTTTGAACACCGCCGCAAGGAATGGAACAACACCCATCCGGACCAAAAACGCACACTGCTTCCGGCACTGATAAAAACGTCCGTGGCCACCCTGCAGCGCTACCCGCAATTCAATTGTTCGCTCAGTGCGGATGGTGCAACCCTGTACGCGAAAAATTATTTTCATATCGGCATCGCCGTAGACGTACCTTCCGGCCTGCTGGTGCCGGTGCTGCGCGATTGTGACAAGAAGGGGATAGCCGCGATTGGCGAGGAGATCGCCCGGATATCCGAGAAGGCCAGGACCAGGGGACTGTCCATGGACGAGATGTCCGGTGGGTGCTTTACCCTGTCGTCACTCGGTCATATCGGCGGGACCGGATTTACACCCATCATCAACGCGCCGGAGGTGGCTATCCTTGGCATCTGCCGTATGCAAAGCCGCTTGTTGCCGGATGCGCTGGGCAATCCCGTGGTGCGGCAGCTTTTGCCGTTGTCCCTGAGTTACGACCATCGCGTCATCAATGGCGCAGATGCCGCGCGCTTTGTGTGCGCGATCAGTGAGTCACTGGAAGCGTTCGAATTTCAGTAACGAGGTCTCGCTGTTGCCGGGGAATTACTGGAACAGCGCGCGTACTTCACGGCGCAACAATTTGCCCATCTCGTTATAGGGCAGGGCATCCACGATGGCTATCCGTTCCGGGACGCGTGACGAACGCAGCCGATTCCTGATCAGTGTGCATAACTCTTCGTCACCGGGCGTGGTGTGGTTGGGCCTGATGGTGACGGCAATACCGACGGCTTCGCCCCATTCTACGGAAGGAACCCCTACCGCGACCGCGTCGGCGATGGCAGGGTGTGACAGAAGAACGTCCTCGATTTCTCCGGGGGAAATGTTTTCCCCGCCGCGCACTATGACGTCATCGGCACGTCCCGCGAGGAATAAATAGCCCGCCTCATCCAGCCACCCGGCATCGCGGGTAGGGAACCATCCGTCGGCATCGAGGGCGCTGCGTTCACGGTATTCGCCGGAGACCTGGTCGCCCCGTACATAAATTTCGCCGCGCTCGCCTGCCGGCAGCGTATGGCCCTCCTCATCGCGAATCTCAATCTCTACCGTGGGCAGAGGTTGTCCCACCGAGCCGAGCCGCGTGCGCACGAGCGGATCACTTGCACCATGAGCCGCGCGATGATCTTCGGGTCCCAGCAGTGCGATGGTAGAACTCGTTTCCGTCAGTCCGTAGGCGTTGGTAAAATTCGTTTCGGGAAACAGGTCCAGTGCGCGCTCAATCAGTTCCAGCGGCATGCGCCCGCCGCCGTAGGCAATGGCCTGCAGCGCGGACAAATCTGCTGTAGTGCCTGCGTTAGTGCCTGCGTTAGTGCCTGCGTTATTACCGGCGTTCATGCGCCCGATGATGCGGGTGAGCATGGTGGGGACGACAAACGCATTGGTCACACGTTCCGCGCTGGCCAGTTCCAGCCAGGCATCGGGTTCGAAAGCCGGTAACAACACAATCCGGCGCATCCCATAGATCGAGCTGAGCAGCGCCGCGATACCGGCGATATGATAGGGCGGAACGCACACCAGGGCTGCTTCATGTTCGCTGGCCGAGGCGAATTCCACCGTTCCGAGAATGTACGATACCAGGTTGCTGTGGCGCAGCAGCGCGGCTTTAGGCGCGGCGGTGGTGCCGCTGGTGAAAATCTGGGCCGCAATCCCTTCGCCCTCGATATCCACGTCAGTGGCGGTCTTGCCAGCTGCTTCGGCCGCTGCCACGAATTCGCTGCGGGTGTTGCACTGGCACGGCGTGTCCAGGCCAAGACGTTTTACCCTCGCGACATCGCCAATAATGTAGGCCGGGGCAATCCGTTTAAGCAATGCGGCGAGGTCGGCATCGGCGAGGCGATAGTTGAGCGGCACATACGGTACGCCTGCGAATGCCGCGCCAAAGAGCGCAATGGGGGCAGCTTCACTGCTCTCGTCGAGCAGGGCGACATGCGCGCAGCCACTGTTCGCAATGCTAACCGCTGCGCCTTGTGCGGCGCGTAACAGCGCGCCGTAAGACCAGCGCCGACCGTCGCACACCAGACCGATACGCTCGGGGTCTGCCTCGGCTGCCATTTGCAGGAAAAGGGAAATCTTCATAGCGAATCAGTCAGATGATGGCAGTGCCTTTGCATCCTTGGTACGGAGTGCGACGCCACCCATGGAAAGCGACCCCTTACCGGGTTTGACACACAGCAATTCGACGGTACCGGCCGCGTCGACATAGCGCTTGCCAATCTGGGTGCCCTCGGCGAACGCCGGATTCATGGCCGCAGTGGCGGCGGGTTGCGAGTCCGCCATGGCTACCCCGCCGCATTCAACAGTAAAGTCGCTGCCGCGAATGACCATCACTTCGGTGTCGCAGACTGCGCTCTTGAGTTTGGTTCCGGGTTTCATTGCATTCTCGTTGGATTGTCGTCGCGCAGTCAGGCTATCGCACCGGCGGCTTTAAGACTTTCGATACGATCCCATTCCAGGCCAAGCTCCATCAAAAAGGTCTCGGTGTGTTCCGAGGCCTGTGGCGCGCGCGTGGTTGTTACGGGTTCGTGATTGAATTGCACGGGGCCACGCACCAGCCTGATCGGCGCGCCACCATCAACGGATTCCACTTCGAACAGCATGTCGTTGGCGAGTGCCTGCTCGTCGCTGGCCAGATCAATCAAACTTTGTACCGGCGCCCATTGGCCCTTCAGCGTTTTCAAATGCTGGCGCCAGTATTCAAAGGTTTGGACTGCAAAGGCGGCGGCGATGACCTCGCTGGCGGTCTGCCAGTTGCTCATCAGGGACTGGGCGTCGGCAAAACGCGGGTCATCGGCTGCCTCGGAGATTCCAAGGTGCGTAAAGGTGTCTCGAATATGAGGGCCGGGAGTGAGTATGCCCGG
>JANPDE010000499.1:0-2684 GCA_031431315.1 Haliea sp. | reverse complement strand
AGTACAAGCCCTTTTGCGTGCGGGCTTCCATCGTTCTGGAGCTGAGTGCAGCGGTATCCACGCCGCCCAGTGTGACTTCCGCCGTTCGATAGCCCTCAGTAGCAGAGGGCTTCAACTTCCAGTGACTGAGCAAACCTGCCAGCTCCAACAGGCGCGCATCGCTATAGTCCGCAAGCTTACGGCTCGCGTCTTCCGGCCACCAGAGAGTTTGCAGTTCAGCCACCAGTGCTTTCGGCAGTTTTTGCTGCAACAGAGTACGCAGCAAAATACTGCCCTGCGACCGCTTACTGTCGAGCAGCCACTGACCGGTATCGAGGGCGGGTAACACATTGACCGAGACGATATCGCCCGGATACCAGTAATTGGATATCTGCAGGATCACCGGACCACTGATACCCCGATGGGTGAACAGCAGATTCTCGGTGAACGATTGATCGTTACAGCTTACCGTTGCCTCTACCGCTACGCCGGACAACTTCTCACAGAGTGACTTCATGGTGTCGCTGAACATAAACGGCACCAATCCGGCACGACGCGCGGTAAGCGGCAATGCGAACTGCGCGGCGATCTCATAGCCGAGGCCACTGCCACCAAGGGTGGGAATAGAGAGCGCTCCGGTGGCAACCACCAGTGCCTGGCAGAACAAACTTCGCTGCTGCCCGGCGCCTTCTGCTCCCTGTTGAAAATCCACTTGATAGCGTGCGCTCTCTGTTTCGAGCAACTCTTTATCCGCGCCATCGGAAGCGCACTGAACCGTGCGTTTAATGGCTTCAATCGAGCGAATGTCACAACGGGTGGTAATCGTGACACCCACCTTGTCACACTCTTGCAGCAGCATCGCCAGAATATCCCCGGCAGAGTCCCTGCAAAACAGCTGGCCATGTTTGCGTTCTTCGTAGGCGATACCATGACGTTCAACCATGGCGATGAAATCCCATTGTGTATAGCGGCTTAAGGCCGATTTACAAAAATGTGGGTTACCCGATATAAAATTCTCCGGTTCGATGGCATAGTTTGTAAAGTTACAGCGCCCACCACCGGACATCAGAATTTTCTTGCCTACCTTGTTCGCTTTCTCCAGCACCAGAACGCTACAGCCACGTGCCCCGGCCACCGCCGCACACCATAAACCGGCCGCGCCAGCGCCGAGAATAATTACATCGTATGGTGCCAAGTCATCTTGCAAGTAACTGTTTCCAATGGCAAGTCGCGGTGTGTTTACTTAAACAATGAAATATACCAGCTATCGGTATTGGCATGGAATCTTCTATGCTAGGCTCCTCATCTCATTCACCAATACTGCCAGAGCAGCGGCGCGCGCACCGCCAACTGACTGCTCCACGCTTCGCGACCGGAGTCGGATACTACTGCTATGGAAACCTGGATCGCAGATACTATAGGAATGCTGGGTACCCTCCTTGTGCTGGTGGCCTACTACCTCCTGCAACTGGAGAAAGCTGATCCCAAGGGCCTCAGCTACAATATGCTCAACCTCCTGGGGGCTATCTTCCTACTCATCAGCCTGTGTTTCAGTTTCAATCTAGCCAGCGTTGTCATGGAAGTGTTCTGGATGGGCGCTTCCTTGATTGGCCTGTGGAAGTACTGGCGCCGTGACCGCGTCGCCAGTCAGTCCACCAGCTGATAGCAGGGCTGATAATCCGTCGCACCCAGCTTCATCCGCTTTTCCTTCACCAGTACCTGTAGCAGCTGATCCACACTGGACAGATACTTCCCGTCACCCGACAATTTGTAGGGGCCGTGCTGACGCACCTGTTCCTTGCCAAACGTCTTTATGTTACCCGCTACTAATCCAGAGAACGCGCAGCGCAGGGCACTGGCGAGCTCATGTTTGGGTAAATTGCCGCGCAGCTGTAATGCAGCCATGTTCGCATGGGTCGGGACGAAGGGCTGCTGCAGCGCAGACGGTATCTGCAACTCCCAGTTGAAAAAGTACGCTTGCCCAGCTGCGCGACGACGCGCGTGCACATCGTCAATCGCCGCCCTGATGGTACGGCCGACCTCTTCATGCGCACCCACGATTATGCGGTAGTGGTGCTTTACTTCCTCGCCCAGACAATCCACCAAAAACCGTTCCAGCGCCTGAAAGTACATGCGACACGATTCGGGCCCGGCAAACACCAGCGGAATCGCCTCACTGTTGTCCGGGTGCATCAGGATACTCAGCAGGTAGAGGATTTCCTCAACCGTTCCCACTCCGCCGGGAAATACAATGACGGCATGGGCGAGCCGCACAAAAGCCTCCAGGCGTTTTTCGATATCGGGCATAATCACCAGTTCGTTGACGATGGCGTTTGGCGATTCAAAGGCAATGATGCCAGGCTCGCTGATCCCGATATAGCGGCCGTCCTTGACCTGCTGTTTGGCGTGTCCCACAGCGGCGCCCTTCATGGGTCCTTTCATGGCACCGATACCGCAGCCGGTGACAATGTCCAGTCCACGCAAACCAAGTTCATAACCCACATGCTTGGCAAAGTCATACTCTGCGCGAGGAATCGAGTGCCCACCCCAGCAAACGACCATCCTGGGCGGTTGATCGGGACGAACCACACGCGCATTGCGCAGTATGCGAAATACGGTGTTGGTAGTCTGAGCCGGAGTCGGGGGCTGCGTCTGGGTGGCGGTGATTTTGAAATCGGTGTACACAATGTCACGCAGCGCCGAAA
>JANPDE010000498.1:0-2758 GCA_031431315.1 Haliea sp. | reverse complement strand
TTTTTGCCCTTTAACTGCTTGTGGCTGACTTTGTTACCGTCCTGGTCCGGAATCGTAAACGCCGGTGCCACGCTGCCGATTTTCGCAAATGCCATGTGTTCCTACTCCTCATCGTTCAGTACTGCTGCAGGCCAGCGGCGGGCGCGGCCCGATAAATGGTACAGAAATTACCCGCGCCGCGGCCGGTGTTCGATAGCTGATACACGCACCGGAAACTGTCCCGAGGCGGCATCGAAAAAATATTCCCTGAGTGTCTCGGACACGACCGGAAAAGCGATCTTGTCCCACGGCACATCGTCCTGCGTGTACAACGCGGTCTCCAGGCTCTCGGGGCCGGCGCCGTGCACGCCATCGTTCAGGTCACAACGGTAGAACATATAAATCTGACTGATATACGGCACATCGAACACGCGGTAGAGGTCGATATTACTGACGCGCGCACGCGCTTCTTCCCAGGTCTCACGCGCGGCTCCCTGTACGGAAGTCTCGCCGTTTTCCATGAATCCGGCGGGCAGGGTCCAGTAATGTTTGCGCGGCTCAATAGCGCGCTTGCACAACAACACCCTGCCCTCATAGACCGGCACACAGCCGACGATGACACGGGGATTACTGTAATGGATAAATTCGCAACTGCTACAGACAAAACGCTCGCGGTCGTCGCCCGCAGGTATCTGCAGAATGACAGTATTGCCACAGTGGGTACAGAATTTCATGAAGACCTGACTCTCGCGTTAATGCAATTCACGGTAGCCGCCGCAATAGAACAACAAGGGTTCACCCGTGGGCCGCTGCTGCATCGCCCTGACCCGGCCAACAATAATCAGGTGGTCTCCTCCGGCGTAGGTTGCATGCAGTTCGCACTCGAACGTAGCCAGGGCGTCGCGAATAATCGGCGCACCGTACTGGCCCAACCGATAGTGGGCTGGAATCAACTGATGCTGGCCTTTTTTGGCATACTCATTGGAATGGGCTTGTTGTTCACTGCTCAGGACGTTGATGGCGAATTGGCGCTGCCGGGAAAATACATCGTACACGTCGGAATTATTCTGCAGCGACCACAGCACCAGTGGGGGGTCCAGCGATACTGATGAAAATGAATTCGCCGTCATACCCAGTGCTTGTTGCGACTCCGACATGACGGTTACCACGCACACCCCTGTTGCGAAACACCCCAGGGCATTTCTCAGTTGCCGCCCATCAAAACTCATTGCTCATCCTCTTCCGACTTCACGCTATTGTGATTTACAAGACTTCATTGGAGCCCGATTCAGGCGCTCGACACATCCCCTATTCAGGCTATGGGGCGTTGTCCTCCTGCCAGCGCGCCGCCCTGTTGTTATCGTGCTGTCGGGCTGCCACCCAGTGCTCGCCGTCCGGACTCAGTTCTTTCTTCCAGAACGGCGCCCGGGTTTTCAGGTAGTCCATGATGAATTCACAGGCGCTGAAGGCAGCCTCCCGATGCGCGGACGCCGCGCCCACCCACACGATCTGGTCACCCGGCGAGAGTTTTCCCACCCGGTGTACCACGGTAGCGGCAAGCAGCGGCCAGCGCTGTGCGGCCTGTTCCATAATTTGCCTGATACTGCTCTGCGTCATACCCGGGTAGTGCTCCAGTTCCAGCGTAGTGACTTGTCGCTGGTCATTCGCGCGGCGCACATAACCGGTGAAACTGGCCAGCGCCCCTTCCTCGTGCAAACCCCCCAGCAGCGAGGACTGCAACGTACTGACATCGAAGTCAGTCTCCTGCACGCTGACACTGAGTGTCGCCAAGCTCGCCTCCTCAGCCGCCGGTCACCGGCGGGAAGAAAGCTACCTCATCCCCGTCGTGCAACACGCAATTACCTGCCACGACAACCTGGTTGACGGCGCGAATCATATTGTCCTGCGCCAGGACCGCACGCCACGCAGCGCCGCGTTCGGCACATAATTGCTCCTGCAGCCCATTCAGGTCGGCACCAGCCGTTGGCCACAGCAGCTCCAGCGAGGAACAGCCCAACTGTTCCCGCACGCTTGCGAAGAACAGCACTTTCAGCATCAGGAAGCACCCTCCACATCGCGTCGCCACAGGCCGGATTTGCCGCCTTCCTTGTGCAACAATCTGATGCCGTGGATTTCCATACCCCGATCCACGGCCTTGCACATATCGTAGATGGTCAGCGCGGCAATAGACGCCGCAGTCAGCGCCTCCATTTCCACACCGGTCTTGCCTGAGACCTTGCAGCTCGCCTCAATAGTGACCTGGTTCACTGCCGGGTCCAGGGCAAAATTGACCTCTACCGCTGTCAGTTGCAGGGGATGACACAAGGGGATCAGGTCCGCGCATTTCTTGGCAGCCTGGATACCGGCGATGCGGGCGACCGCCAACACGTCGCCTTTTTTGTGTGCTCCGTGTTCCAGCAGGGCCAACGTCGCCGCTTGCATGGACACCACGGCCCCGGCCACTGCGGTCCGCTCGGTGATCGCCTTGTCCCCGATATCGACCATATGGGCAGCGCCCTGGTCATCGATGTGGGTGAGTTGGCTCATGAGTGCTGCTCCGCCGACGTGGTGTTTCAGGTCGGCAAAGTCTATCCAATGCCGCTGCGGATTGAAAATACAATTGAGCTTTGAGGTCAGCGAATTTGGCCCTAAAGCACTTTCTGTACGTACACGCTATGGCGTACAGTAAATCCCTCAAAACAGGAGACACACTATGGCAAAACTTTCCCTCGGGCTGCAACTGGGTTATTGGGGCGCACTGGCGCCCGGCAACGCACAC
>JANPDE010000497.1:0-4201 GCA_031431315.1 Haliea sp. | reverse complement strand
GTACTATACGTTCTGCATTACCAATATTGCGCTCTATCATAGCCAAATTCCTGTTTCTGATGCGATTGAATTGCCGGTATATACGACGGGAAGACAGGATCGGATTACAGTTCCCGCTTGCCAGTAGCCCGGTCGATACTGTTACCCCGATGCGCGCGATCTGGCCACAAGTATTGCGTACGGTATGCAGTGACGATACTCTCTGGGCAACGATAGGCGATGTTCGCCCTCAAACAAGCAGACACTGACAGGGTAAAAATTCCAATGAAGCACTTAAATCTGATGATGCTGGTTTTGCTGTTGAGCCAGGTTGTGTGCGCGCAAGACGCGTCAAATCCGAGTCTCAAGGCGGTTACCAGCGAAGGCCGGCAGGTCCTGTTAAAAGGCGACCAAACCTGGGAGTACATCGAGTTCCAGGTGGGTGATCCGTCTAACAGTGCTGTTTTGACGGTCACCCAGGTATGGGAAATGCAGGATGCCTGCAAAATTCAATTTCGCCTGCAGAACAATCTGGGTTACAGAATTAGCGCACTCGTGCCGCGCTTCTCCGTCCAAAACAAGGAAGGCGTGTTGTACGAAAGCCCGTCAATATCGTTTATGTCAATCAAGCCCACCAAGGCCGAGTATACGCAAATCCAGATTTCAGGCCTTGGCTGCAAGGACATTTCGCAGATGAAGTTGTACGACGCCGCGCGTTGCCGGATGGGTGAGATTGACCAGTGGAATGAGAAGGAGGGTGAATGCCTTGCCCACATCTATCTGGAACCCACACAACTGCTTAACATTTCCAAGTAGCCTGTCCGCACTGATACCCGCCTGGAGAGTTCTCCACGATGAAGTTTGTCCTATCCACCTCGTTCAGCAGTGTGGCGCACCTTACGCGCCTGGCTCCCGTCGCGGATGTGAACGGTTGGCACGCCATGTCCTTCTCGGACCATGTGGTGAATCCGCAGAGCATTTCTACGCCGTATCCTTATACCGCCGATGGCAGTCGCCGTTGGCCCCCCTACACCCACTGGCCTGATCCCTGGGTCATGATAGGCGCCCTGGCGACCATTACCGAGAAGCTGCGCTTCACCAATAATATTTTTGTACTGCCGATGCGCAATCCGTTTCTGGTGGCCAAGGCCATTAGCACCGCCGCTATCGTTTCCAACAATCGGGTCACCCCGGCTATCGGTGTGGGTTGGTCAGGGGACGAATTTGCCCTGATGAACAGTGATTTCAAGACCCGCGGCAAGCGCACGGATGAAATGCTGGAAATCATGCGTCTGTTATGGACCGGTGAACTGGTGCACTACGCAGGAGAGCACTATCAGTTTGACAGCCTGGAAATGAATCCCGCGCCGACGCAGTACATTCCGATCTGGATTGGCGGCATTTCTGAGCCGGCCATGCGCCGCGCCGCCCGTCTTGGGGATGGCTGGGTCACGGACCTGCAGACTTCTGCCGAGATCATCGACTGCATTGAACGAATCAACGTCTGGCGCAGGGAGTACGGGCGTGACTATCTAGCCTTTGACATTATGGCGACACCTTCTGACGCCTGGACTGTCGAGGGCTACAAGCGTTTGGCAGATGCCGGAGTGACGCACATTTTGACGATGCCGTGGCCGTTCTATCACGGGGAGACGGACGAACTGGATAAAAAGATCGACAGCGTAAAACGCTACGCGGACGATATCATCAGTCAGTTTTCTTAACATCGATCCCAGCTAAAGATAAGCGCCCATCCCGGCTCGAAACAGGTTTGCGCCGCCCTGCGTGGTGGGGACTTACGCCGCCAGGGCTTGCGACTCATGCAGTTTCCAGGATTGCAGCAGTGGCCTGGTGTCTCGATCCCAGGGATGGAATCCATCGCGAAAGTACTCTTTATAGGCTGGCCAGACCCGGCGCAGAATGCCGCCTTTAAAAAACAGGAATTTCCAACCCTGTGACCACACACTGGCATGCCACAGCTTTTTGTCTTTCCTCAGCATGTGTACCAGACCCATCAGGACATCCAGCATTAGAAAAAAGGTCGCCTGACGCATGGCCCTTTTGCGCATTTTCTCGGTCCCGCCGACTGCCTTAAATACATCGAAGGCCACCGCCTTGTGCTCCATTTCTTCGGCTGCATGCCACTGCCATAACTCCCGCATGGCGCTGTCAGCAGTAGCAATCATGGGGTCATCCTCACTCAGGGCAGATTCGGCCATGATTGCGGTGATATGTTCAAATGCCGCTGTCGCCGCCAGGCGTTCCAGCGGCGACAGGAATTTATTGCCCCGCTCAATATTTCTCTCAAGACGCCCTTCAAGAGATTCCAGGTCATAGCCGCGCTGCTGGCACAGTATCTGGTTGTAGCGCTGGTGTTCGCGACGATGAAAACCTTCCTGCCCGCAAAAACCGCGAATCTCCTCATTCAATTTTGGGTCATCTATCTGATCGGCAAAATGGCGCACGCTGTCGATAAAGAATTTTTCGCCCAGCGGAAAAGTGATCGACATGGCATTGAACCACGCCGTTTTGAAGGGGTGATTATCAAACCAGTCACGCTGCAGGGAGCGGGCGATATCGTACTCCCTGTTGCGCGGGAGCACCTGAACATCAGGGGGTGTGCGGGAAACGTGGCGCATTGTAGGCAACTCCATCTGGGGCTTCATTGTTCGAGTGTAATCCCATAGCGGACAATGATATTGGTCAATTATGGCCAAATTCCGGTGCATCCAAGGCCACGGTATTTTTACCCTAGCCCATGCCACCCCAGGCCCGCGGCATCTGCATATTCAGTCGTTCCAGTCCGCCGTTGACGCCGAGGATTTCCCCCGTGACGTAGCTGGCGGCCGGTGTGCAAAGATACAGGGCGCCCAGCGCAATATCTTCTACTTCACCCAGGCGCGCCATTGGGGTCAGCTCCACCATGGTGCGCTCTATCTCGGGGGTGAGGACTGTATTGAGGGCGTCGGTTTTGGTGGAGCCCACCGCGATGGCGTTGACGCGCACCTTCGGGGCGAATTCCTGCGCCAGCTCTTGCGTCAGAAAGGACAAGGCGCCCTTGGCCGTGCCATAGGCAGCAAAACAGGGGGTGGGCCGGTGCCCCGCAATCGAGGAAATGTTGAGTATCGCTCCGCTGCCCGCAGTCTCGACCATGATGGGCGCACAAATGCGTGACAGCTCAAACGCGGTACTCACGTTAAAGCGAAATGCACCCTCGAATTCCCGCGCCGTGGTTTTGGACACGGGTTTGGGCGGAAAGCCACCGGCGTTGTTGACCAGGATATCGATGCGCCCGAATTCCTGCAGTGCTCTATCAGCGAGGGTCTGCAACTGCGCAAAGTCCAGCACGTCGGTCGGCACCACCAGTGCGCGCCGTCCCAGCGCCCGGATGTCCTGCGCCACGCGCTCGAGGTCTGCTGCAGTGCGCGCCCCGATCACCACATCCGCCCCCGCCTCGGCGAACGCGCGGGCAATACCCGCACCGATACCCTTGCCGGCCCCAGTGACCACGGCCACTTTGCCATCCAGCCTGAATTTTTCCAGCAGTGTCATGTGACTCACCTTTTCCTGAATCTGGTTATTGCAAATTGCGGTCAATGAATTCCAGCAGCGGGCCGATGACATTGTTAGTCTCGTCATCATCAGCAGCGACAACATCCACATGGCTGTAGCCTTCCGACATGTACACTTCAAAACCGCCGGCAACGCCCCCGAATGTCGGAAAGGCCTGGCTTGGATTGGCCCGGTCCAGAACCCGCAGCGTCACGCCATCGCAACTTGGTGCTGCACAGGCGCCGATGGCGTCGGCGAAACCCAGCCAGACCGCGGGAATCCTGGTGAGGCCGTTGCTGCCACCGAAGGAGATGACCGGAAGATCGATGGCAGTGGCCTGGGTACGGTTGTCGATATCGCTGCGGCCGCGACCCAGTGGTGGCGGAGCTGACAAGGGGGTTGTGTCCAGGCCGAGTCCGGCGGTGACGCTCAGGCCGGAAGAGGGGTAGTACCAGTCCAGAAAATTGGTTGCGCCCCGGTAAAACATCGGTGCCAGGCCGCCTTCCAGATCGGTGGGTTCCACCTCGGTGCCCCACACGCCGACATCCCTGATGCTCTCGAAGGACACGGGCGGCGGGCCATTGTTGGGCAGGGCCGCTGGTGGCAGCACATCACCTTTGACTAACCAGGTGGCCATACCGTCCACTACCGGCCCATCATAGCCCACGGA
>JANPDE010000496.1:0-3683 GCA_031431315.1 Haliea sp. | reverse complement strand
TGTTATTCAGCGTTTATACACAGCCAACAAACCCGGTTATCCACAAATGTCTCCAATACAGTAATCAAGGTAGCATGTGTTTTTCCATCCTGCCAAGAAAACTACAAAAAATGTGAACCTGGTCGCTACACTCTCACAGGGTCGTGACAACCGTATGACACAGGCAGGCCCCCAGCGGCACAGACGGGCTCGGCATCGCGTAATTCATGGGAAAAAAAATTAAGCACGTCAAGTAGTTACGGTGACTTTTGAGTCGACTCGCCCTGGAATATGCTTTGATATTCGTCCGCCAGTATACGCCGGTCAATTTTGCCGTTCTGGTTGTGGGGCAGGTCGCTGCGCGCAATGATCGCGGTGGGCACCATAAAATTGGGTAGTTCCCTGCGGCAGTGGGCCAACACTTTATCTTCGAGGGCGCCATCGATATTAGTGTGCGCAACGGGTGTAACAACCAGCAATATGGCCTGGCCGAGGGCCGCGTGAGGTAATCCCAAGGCGGCGGCACAGCCTACCACGCCAGATGCATAGGCGACTTCCTCAACTTCGGTTGGGCTCACTCGGTAGCCGGATGTTTTGATCATTTCGTCCTTGCGGCCGATGAAGTACAGGTAGCCCTCCTCGTCCCTGACTACTTGATCGCCAGACCACACAGCCAACTCCGTAGACGGAATTTCCATGGGTTGGACGGGGCAAGGCTTGAATCGTTCAGCAGTCATCTGAGGGTCATTCCAATAGCCAAGGCTTACCAGCGCGCCGCGGTGCACCAATTCACCGGGTTCATGTGGGGCGCATTCTTTGCCCGCTTCATTAATGACCAGAATTTCTGCGTTGGGAATGGCCTTGCCCATCGATTCCGGACGAATAGCTACCTGGTCCGGCGGCAGGTAGGTTGAGCGGAAGGACTCAGTGAGGCCGTACATCAGGAAGATCTTGGTAGCAGGCAGTGCCTTTTGCAGGGCGCGAGTGGTGGATACGGGCATGGCGCCACCGGTGTTGGTGATATAGCGCAGCGAACGCACAGCCGACGCGGGCCAATTCATATCCTTGAGCTGGTTCCACAGCGGAGGTACAGCTGCAAGACCGGTGACCCCGTAATGCGCCACCGCCCGGATGACGTCGCGAGGTAGCAGATAGTCCATTAATACGACGGAGGCACCCACTGAAAAAGCCGTGGTTAGCTGGCTGAGTCCCGCATCGAAACTGAGGGGCAAGACTGCGAGTATCCGATCAGCGGGTAAGTTGCCTAGATAACTTGCCACGCTGCGTGCGCCCGCCACCAGGTTGCGATGGGACAGGACAACACCCTTCGGGTTTCCGGTGCTGCCTGAGGTATACAGGATGGCGGTCATGTCGATGTCAATGCGCCGGTGCGGTATCGTCTCGCCCCCTGAGAGGTTGCAAAACTCCGTGTAGCTCAATTGCTGCTGTGGCAGCAGGCGAGTTTCGTTTGGCACATGATCATCCACTAGCACGATGGTGTGCAGGTCCGGGCAGTTTTCCAGTACCGCCAGCAGTGTTTCCAGGCGTGGTGCAGACGTAATCAATACCCTGACATTGCAGTGCGGGAGTATATGGGCCACCTGGCGTGGCTTAAGCAACGGGTTGATCGGAACGAAACAGGCACCCGCTGCCGCAGTACCAAACAGGCTGAACACCGTTTCAGGTTGCTTCGGCAGATACACTGCAACCCGTTCACCAGCGCCAACTCCCAAATCCAATAAAGCGTTGGCTACCGTCTCCACCTGAAGTTGCAACTGTGCATAGCTAAAGGACTGGTCTCTGAACAGCAGGGCGGGTGCGTCCGGTGCAGACCGGGCGCTGTGCGCGATTAACTGATGAGTGAGGTCTGGCATCGCGATGAAAGTGATGTGGCGCGGCTCGTTAGCAAACAGAAAAGTGGTATTGTAGCTCATAAGATTTACAGCCACGGGGTAAATTGTGCGATGAATATTCGCCGGCGACAATGTCTGGACTTCCGAACTGTGATTGAATGCACAGCGAAGGAGTGCCCATGCTCGTAAGAATGACCGCTCTGCTCTGCCTGCTCGCAGCGCAACTGGCCTGGCCAGCAAGTCTTCCCGATCTGATCAGCAAAATCCGTCCCGGTGTTGTGGGAGTTGGAACGGCATACCCGCCACGACAGCCTAACGTCAAGGGGGATCGGATTGTATACAGAGGAACCGGCTTTGTCGTAGGCGATGGCCGTCACATCGTCACCAATGCACATGTTGTGGCGGTAGAGCTTGATGCCGACAACCACCAGACCCTCGCCATATTTTCCGGGCATGGTGACTCTGCCATCGCGCATGTGGCCCAGGTGGTGCAAAGGGATGAAGAGCATGATCTGGCGTTACTTGAAATTCGGGGTTCGGTCCTGCCCGCGCTGCAGTTGGGTGATTCCGCTGCCGTGCGCGAGGGACAGGAAATAGCATTTACCGGTTTTCCCATCGGCATGGCCCTGGGGCTGTATCCAGTCACCCACCGCGGCATCGTCTCTGCCATTACGCCATCTGCCCAGCCGTCAACGGATTCGAGTCAGCTTAATAATTTGAAAATAAAGCGCGCGCGCAGCGGCTTTGACGCTTTCCAGCTGGACGCCACCGCCTATCCCGGAAACAGCGGTAGTCCGGTGTTCGAACTCGACACTGGCAGAGTCGTGGGAGTCATAAATAGTGTTGTGGTGAAGGAGACCCGGGAGACCATGTTGTCCAACCCATCCGGGATCACATATGCGGTGCCGGCCAAGTACATAAAGCCATTGCTTGACCGGTCATAGTCTCGGGTCACCCCCGTGAATCTGAGCTGCAGCCATTTTTCAATCTCTGGTAGCATGTTAATTGATTTGATGCAGTGCATCGCGTCTCAAATACTGCAGTTCTGGAGGCACCAACTTGACCTTGTTTCGGCGCAAGACTCGCATATTGCTGGTCTGTACGGAAAATATTTGCCGTTCACCCATGGCGGAGGGTTTGCTGCGACATAATTTGCAGCAGACGAATTTGCGCGATCTGGTCGAGGTGTACTCAGTGGGCACTCATGCATCGCAACCGGGCAGCCGGTCCGATCAGCGTGCACAAAAAGTGATGGCCTTGCGTGGCATAAATCTTGGACGGATCAGGGCCCGCCGTGTTACCGCTCGCGATCTGGTGCGTAGTGATTTCGTTTTTGCAATGGATGAAGCGAATATGCGCGACCTCTGGCAGCTCAGCTTGCCAGAACACCAGTACAAGCTTAGCCTACTGCTCAGCCACCATGCAGGGCAGCCACTGTTAGAGGTACCCGATCCCTATTTTGGCAGTATCGAGGCATTTGAGCGGGTATTTCAGATACTGGACGACGCGATGGACGACCTGGTTTCCTATATCAGTGCGCGCATCCAGTAACTGCATCTTTTACTGGTGCCCCACAGAGCTCCAGGTGGCCGCGGATCTCGCTATCATCAATCCGTATCATTTTACTCAATGGCGTTGTGCTATTTTTATCCATGGTGGTGGTCCTTTCTTGGTCTGTGACTTTGGTTTGGCGATTAAAGTTTTAACAGACCGGGGGCGCCCCCATCAAAAACATGCGCGAAATCACTAGTGTCCGGTTAAGAATCGAATAAATTCAATTGGTTATGAGGCAAGTGGTCGCTGGAGCTGTATTCCATGTTCAAAAACTCCTTGTTTAAAGGGATTTTCTCG
>JANPDE010000495.1:0-4660 GCA_031431315.1 Haliea sp. | reverse complement strand
GCGGATGTAATCCCGCACTCGCTCCGCAATCGTGGTTCTGGCAGCAGTCTTGACCTGACTAAGGTAGCCACCAATCAGGTTGAATAACAACCGGCTGGCACTGTCGACAGGTTGATCGAGGACGCGCACCGGGAAGGCGATGGCATTCTCTGATTTCGTGGGATTGAAGCGGCAGCCGAGTCGGGCTTCCAATTCTGCAATGTCCCGCGCACGTGCATCGACGGCCAGGTTCACATAACTGGGACGAAATGCCGGCCCACCTACCAACTGCAGCAGCTTCAGATCCAGCAGCGCCGCCTGATAGTTCGCCTGGTGGTTGAAGCCGAGGTCCGTCCCCACGCTCCAGCGAATCTCGGCGGTCTCCTTGCCTTCCACCAATTCCAGGATGACATCGGGCGCGTGAATGACTGGGATATAGTCGATGAAACTGACGATGGATTCCCTGACGGTGGCAGCAGCCCGGCAGAGTGCGGCCACGCACCCGAACACATCCGGGTTCTGGATCTTAGCCAGATGCAATCCGAACAGGGGGTCATTCAGCGAGGTGCTGCAGTACTCAAACAGGTCGACGACGGATTTGCAATCCACGAAATGATCCGGGTCCCGGACGACTTGCGGATCGATGGCGTGGCGTTCCAGCAGCGCAACAGGATCGGCGCCGCGGCTGCGCACCAGGGTCGAAAAACCGGCAAGGTTCGCAATCCGCATCTGCCGGGCGGCAGGCATCGAGTCCAGGGGTCCATCCAGGCTGAAAAAGGAATTATCGCCCATTTGAGTGGTGCTTCCCGCAGGCTGGCCCGGCGGCGTGGGTCAGGTGGTGGCTGTATGCATCAAGTGTCGATAATTTTACACGAGATGTCGTGTATGAACACCACTGTTGTGGTCTACTCTCGCATACTTGGTATCATTTTGGGGGCGAACCGCAATGAAAGATTTCGAAGCGCTGAAGGAAGACGCGAAGCAATACATTCGCTATGACAAGGACAAGGCGAATAAAATCGCCTACCTGACCTTTGCGCGCCCCGAGGTGCAAAATGCCATGAATGCGGGCATGCGCCAGTTGTACGCGGACCTCGTGTTCAAGGCCAATATTGATGACGATGTGAAAGTGCTCGTCATACGCGGTGAAGGCGATAATTTTGGCTCCGGTGGCGACCTGGGCGAGCAGGCCGACATGCTCTCCGAATCTGGCGAGGATATCGATCTCACCTGGGAGTTCGGGATCAATGACAGCGATGTGAAGTACCCGCCGAAAAATTCCTACCGGTTTCTGCACGGACTGACGGATCACTACGCCAAGGCGCGCGCCGGTAACCGGCCGCTGCAGGAATTCAAAAAGATCAGCATCGTCGAAGCCAAGGGCTACTGCTATGGCTGGCATTTCTACCAGGCTGCCGATGCGGACCTGCTGGTGTCCTCCGACGATGCGCTGTTCGGTCATCCGTCGTTTCGCTATGTGGGCTGGGGCCCGCGCATGTGGACCTGGATCGAGATGATCGGTCTGCGCAAGTTTGAGGAGATGCTGTTCACCGGTCGTCCGTTCACCGCCAAAGAAATGTATGAGTGCAGCTTTGTTAACAGCGTCGTTCCCCGCGAAGCGCTGGAAAAGGAAACGGACAAATATGCCAAGGCGTGCTCGCGCACCCGGCCGACCGATACCGTGCAGGTACAAAAAACGTTCATCGAGATTTACAAGCAGCACCGCGGGGAATATATGGGCAGCCTGCTGACCGGGTGGATGGAAGGCATGTTGCCGTTAATCCAGAACGACAGGTCAGAGGACGTGGCACTCGGGGACAATGTGTTTAACGAGGGCCTGAACAACATCGTCAAGAATAATGATATGAATTACCCGCCGGAGTGGCGCCTGAGTCATTCCGGGCGCAAGCAGCCGTAGTCAAAATAGAGGGATACCAAAATGTCCTTTGCGTTAAATAAGCGGCTTGCCGCCAAACGCGAACCGCTCGTCACGGGCGTGACCGTAGATCCGGTGACAGCCAATATTATTCGCGGTGGCATGGAAACGATCTGTTTCGAGGCGGCCACCCACCTCGGGCGCGCTGCCTCGTCAGCCATCATCAATCAGTCGAACGAGCGCAATGGCTGTATCGTCGATGCGCAGGGCCGCCTCGCGGCGGGCGCCATCGGCACACCGCACCTCACTTTTGTCAGCCAGATGACCGTCCGCTACGGGCTGGAGTTAGTCGGTGAGTACGATTGGGGTCCCGGCGATGTGCTTTTGGGCAATGATCCTGACCACGGCGGCGGCCATCTCCCTGACTACAATGTGTACGCGCCGGTGTTTGACGATGCCGGCGAGTTAATCATGATCCAGTGCCTGCAGGCACATCAGGGCGATACGGGAGGCAAGGATCCCGGCGGGTTTACCCTGGAAGCGACCGATATTTTTACCGAGGGCCTGGCCATCCCCTGCCTGAAACTGGTTCATCGCGGGGAAAAACGTCGCGACGTGATTAAGCTGCTGGAACGCAACAACCGCTTTCCGTCGTTTGCGGGGGATCTGGCGGCCATGATCGGCGGTGTGCAGCATTCCGTGGGACGGCTGCAGGAGTTGATCAGGAAGTGGGGTTCTGGTCGTGTGAAGGCGTCGATAAATTACGCCATTGAACACACTGAAAGACGCGTGCGCGAGGAAGTCGCGAAATGGACTGACGGTTCCTACGCAGCCACTGTCCTCATCGACCACGATACCCAGGGCACCAAAGACATCCGGGTTCATGTCACCTGCAGCATCGCGGGAGATCAACTGACTGTGGACCTGACCGGCACCGATGACCGCCCCCATCTGGTGGGCGTGTGGAACACGTTCGGCAACAGCCGCAGCTACCTCATGGTACAGGTCGTGGCGGCGATGGATCCCACCATCGTCAAGAACGAGGGATTTTTTAACGCCGTGGACATGATTATCCCCGAAGGAACGATTGCGCACCCGCCCCCCAACAAACCGGCCGCGCTCGGCTCCTTTCACCCGGCCTGTGAAATTACCGAAGCCGTGTGTGTGGCGCTCTCACAAGTCGCGCCCGAGCGCTCAGCACCGCAGGTGTACAAGATCGGTATGCCCAATGCGGTGATTGGCATCGATAAAAACGGGCAGATGTGGATGGACCAGGGCGTCGATGCGCGCACCATGGATACGTCCGCTGTGCAGGGGATTGACGGCTGGGGTTCCTGCCCGGTCAGCCTGGGCAATTTACTGCTCTCCCAGGTGGAGGATGCGGAAAGTCGCTTTCCCATCATTAATATCAGTCGGGAAATGACCACGGATTCAGAGGGCGCCGGGCGCTGGCGTGGCCAGGCTGGCAGCCTCAACGTCAAGAAGATCCTGCAACCCACGACGGCAATGGCGTGGATGGTGTCGTCGACGCACACGCTCAGCGGTATTTGCGGCGGCGACGATGCGAGTTCCTACTCCAGCCATTTTGAGGTGGGCACACCCAATGAAACCCGGATTGACCTCATTGCACACGCATTACTGCCAGGCGGTGCGGTCATCGCCTACCAACACGGGGGTGGGGCGGGTTTTGAGCCCGCGCTTTTACGCAGCCCGGACGCGGTCAGGGATGACGTGCTCGATGAAATTGTCAGTGTAGCGCGGGCCGCCGACAAGTATGGCGTCGTTTTCTCAGGGACTGTGGAGGCTTATGACCTGAAGGTTGATGTCGTCGCCACCACCGCACTGCGCGCGAAAATGCGCACGGCAAAAGCGGCGTAGCTAACTGTAAGCCCCGGAGCGGATGAATGAATTACCGTGTAGGAATCGATATTGGTGGAACCTTTACCGATTTTGCGCTCCTCGATGGCGCACAAGTCGTGTTGTACAAGAACCTGAGTACGCCCCAGGATCGGTCCATCGGCGTGATGCACGGCCTGGAGAAACTCGCGGCGATGGTGGGCGCTTCACCACGGGACTTCATGGGCCAGTGCGACGCCATCGTGCACGGCACGACGGTCGCGGATAACACCCTGATTGAAATGAATGGAGCACTGACCGGACTGATCACCACGGCCGGCTTTCGCGATGAAATGGAATACCGCCGTGGCTTCAAGGAGAATATCTGGGATGTACGGCTGCCACCGCCGCCGCAGATTACGCCGCGGCGCCGGCGCCTGACCGTGCCGGAACGGATTCTGCACGACGGCTCCGTGTACGAGGCGCTGAATGAGAATGCGGTGCGTGAGAGCTGCAGGCGCCTGCGCAAGCAGAATGTGGAATCTGTCGCGATCTCCCTGTTGTTCTCTTTCGTAAACCCTACTCATGAAAAGCGTGTTGCGCAAATCGTGGCGGAAGAAATGCCGGGTGTGCATATCTCCTGCTCCCACCTGGTCCTGCCGCGCGCGCCCGAATACGACCGCACCAGCACGACAGTGGTCAACGCCTACGTCGCGCCCAGGGTGACGTCCTAACTGGAATAGCTGGTCGCGCGCCTGCAGGAAGCGGGCTACCAGAACCAGCTCATGGTAATGCAAGCCAGCGGGGGCGTGATGACCCGCGAATATATCGACGGCGCACCGATTCGTGTGCTGGCCTCTGGCCCGGCGGGCGGGGTGATAGGGTCCGCACATGTGGGGTTGGCCAAGGGACATCCCAATCTGCTGTGCGTGGACATGGGCGGTACCTCCTACGACATTTCCCTGGTGT
>JANPDE010000494.1:0-10040 GCA_031431315.1 Haliea sp. | reverse complement strand
TGCTCGACGATGATTTCGGCTCGATCGTCAACACGATCCGGTTGGGCCGCCGAATTTACACCAATCTGCGCAAGGCAATGAGCTTTATCCTGGCCGTCCACATTCCAATTGCAGGCCTGGCGTTGATGCCCCTGATCTTTGGTCTACCGATTCTGTTCGGCCCGATGCACATTGCGTTTCTCGAGATGGTGATCGACCCGGTCTGCTCCCTGGTCTTCGAGGCTGAAACCGAAGAGGAGGGGCAGATGCGCCGCCCGCCGCGCGCCGCAACGGAGCCGCTGTTCTCCGTGCTCACGATCAGCTGGAGCCTGCTGCAGGGCACCCTGGTGTTCGGTCTGGCTGCCACTATCTTTGTCCTGACAATGCAACACGGACTTGCCGATGATCAGGTGCGGGCCGTGACGTTTGCATCGCTGGTGATGTCAATCGTCGCGCTGATCCTGGTCAATCGGTCAACGGGCGCATCGATCATGACGGCCATACGGCGACCAAACCGGGCACTGGCTATCGTGCTCCCGATCGTCGGCACATTGCTCGCCGTGGCGCTTTTCTGGCCCTACGCACGCGGCATGTTCGGCTTCGGGGCGCTCGATGTTTCAGCCCTTGTGATCCCGCCGGCTGCCGGGATTCTCGTTCTGGTTGCGCTGGAAGGCCTCAAGCCGCTGTGGCGAATGGCCTTCCCCGGCCATACTGGACGTTCCGAATCACCCGATATCACGTGATTCGGATCTCCTCGCTGAGCGTGCTCGTCACGATGGTGTGCTTGGGTGCGGCGAGGCTTGGTTGCGGCCAGTCCCGCAGCGCGTTGGTCCCTCGTTGATTGGGCTTGCTCTATTTAGATTCAAAGGTTTTTCGATTCTGCAGATTTGACACCGCGTATGTTCTCTGCGGCCTCACCAGCCAGGCCACACTCATCGCCCAGGAACTTAACATCTGAGAAGTAACAAGACCGACACCTGGAGGCCAGAAATTTCCAGGTTTGACTGGTACAGATCAGGGGAGGAGCTCACTACTTTAGTACAGCGAGGTTTGACGCAAGGCAACCCATCAGGTCGTTCCAGGATTGAGTGAATGAACGTGTACTATCGTGCTGGAGTTGGGCGGCGAGTGCGTCGAGATACAGGGTATCCGCAGCGCCGGGGTCCTTGGTGCCGGCGCTGGCCTACAACAGGCGTTGCGGTCGCGCGCCGGCGTCGACCAATTTTTGCCAACGGGTAGAGGCCAGCAGCTCGCGGTAGGTGGCGTAGGTACGCATGGCGATACCGAGGCGATTGCGAAGGTCTTGCGGGACCTTGTCCTTGATGGCGACATCCCAGCGGCTGATAAAAAGCGATGCCCAGGTGTTCCCCGATAATTCCCTGTTAATTTTGGGTTGAAAGCAGCCAATGTGGGAAAGGGGTAGTAAATACAAGGGGTTATTGCGCGACAGAGATCGAGAAAGGCCATGAAAAGCGGAAATTACCCTGTATATTCCCCTAGAACGGGGTATATCTGCGGAGACGTTCCCTGCCAGGAGTGCGACTACCGCCACACAGTCTGCGGGTTGGAGACTCTCCAGCCACACTACCCGCAGAAACGCCGCAAAGCCCGCAATACGCGGGCTTTTTGCATTTCAGGATTTCTGTTGAGTGGACCGTGGAGACGCGATTTGAAGGCGATAATCCGGTTTTTCTCCAACCGCGATTTGACCAGTCACTAGTACAAAGGGAGACCCCCCGGCTCTGCCGGGGAGGCATCCGAAGTTTGACAATTCCGGAAGTCCCATAGTAACTCCCAAGTGTGAGCCGCCAAGCACCACACAACGGAGAAACCATGAGACAAGCGAACAGTTTAAATCACACCTGATGGGAGTGTAAGTACCATATTGTTTTCATGCCAAAGTACGCGGTGTCACAGGTTGTGGGGTACATCAAGGGTAAGAGTGCGATCCACATCGCGCGGACCTACGCAGGACACAAGAAAAACTTTGTGGGCCAGCACTTCTGGGCCAGAGGGTATTTTGCTTCGACGAGCCGTAAGGCTCTGTAACAGCCGTTGAGCGGCTCACAAACTAAAGCCCCCGGCTTTGCCGGGGATATTTATTTCTGAGAGGGATAGCGTCTTCATCATGATTACAGGGAGATCAACTAGCCTACCGCCGAAACCGGGGGGTTCCAGGATTGACGAAAGTCTCCTTCCGCTTCAAGAACGGTTAAGTGGACTTCTGCGATATTATTATTTAGAGGCCGAATGAGTTTTTTGACCACACGACCATCACGGCTTGTACCTTCAAAAAGTATCTCTGATAGAGTTGACTGTAATATTACAGTTTGCTAGGCTATATTAAAGCACTGTAACAGTACAGTATTGGAGGTAATCATGATCGCTCAAGCCGAACAACTGCTGCAACGTGGTTCCAGTGTCACCAGTTCACTGCTGCCGGCGATTTTCGCTATTTTCACCCAGTGGCGACTGACCGGCGCCCAGCAGATGACCCTGTTGGGGCTCAGCAACGAGAAGACCCTCTATAACTGGAAGAACCAGCCCGAAAAGGCCAAGTTAACAAGGGACCTACTGGAGCGGGCCAGCTACATCCTGGGTATCTTCAAATCCCTGCAAATCCTGTTACCAGACCAGGTGTTGGCCGATCAGTGGCTGGCTACCCCCAATGACAACCCACTGTTCAATGGCACGGTCCCGCTGGATCGGTTGCTAGCCGGGCAGGTGGTAGACTTGGCCGTGGTCAGAAATTTCCTCGATGCGGAGCGGGGTGGCTGGTGATCGATATCGATACGCTACCCAGTAGCGAGGTCAATGAACCCGTCTATCGGGTCATTCTGTCACGCTATCCGCAGATCAGCCTGTTCGAGCGCGTCTCCAGCCCACAGGATTGGGACGTGCTCTATGCAGTGGAGTCCCTGACCAACCCCAGGCTGCGCGATGAAGTGGGAGATATTCGCCTGGTGCCACCACAAGACCGGGTGTATGGCGATGGCGCGTCCTGGATTATGGCGGCTTTTACGCACCCGCCGGTCGATGGTCGCGGCGGACGCTTCAACAGGGATTTTGGACTCTATTACTGCACAGCGGATGAGTCGGTGGCCGTCGCTGAGTCTTCTTTTCATCGAGCGCGTTTTCTGCGGGAATCCAGAATCGAACAAACCAGCCAGGAGATGCGTGTTATCCGCGCACAACTGGGGGCGACATCCCTGCACGATGTGCGACACCTGGTCGGGGACGCCATGTACGACTCCAATGATTATCGAGAGGCACAGCAGCTCGGCTACGCGTTGCGGGATGCTAATAGCTTCGGCATTCACTACCAAAGCGTAAGAGCGGAGGGCGAGTGCTATGGGGTGATGCGTCCCAAAGCGCTCTCAGAAGCCATCCACTGGCGTTATCTGAGCTACCACTATGACCAGGGGTCGATCGTTGACGTTGAGTCCCTGGACGGCGTTGGCAGGAGATGATGGTCATGTACAACGAACTGCTCTGGATCTTCACTCAACTGCCAGACGATTACGTCGTTCTTGATACCGAAACCACCGGTCTTCCCGATGAAAACGGCCTGCCGGATATCGTAACGCTGGGGATTGCCGTGGTGAGAAATCGACGGATTTCTGAATCCGTAGAATTTAAAACGCGACCTAAAAAGCGAATTTCAGAAGAAGCGCGCTCGACACATGCCATTACTAACGAACAGGCAGCCAGGTTTGTATCCTTTGATTCGCATTGGCGTCAGATTGCCGAATACCTGAACGAACAGCTTATCGTGATTCACAACGCGAGCTTTGACTGGCCCATTCTGCTCGATCATGTTGCTCGGTACGATCTGGCACTGCCGAAAATACGGGGGGTCTTTTGTAGCCAGAAAGCTGCAATTCCCTGGGCGCAGGCAATGAATCTCCAGTGTAGCCACAGAGGCCCTTCGTTAGATACCCTTACAAAAGTGCTCGGCGTTGATGATCTCAGAGCTAAGAGTGATGGAATACATGGGGCAGGAGTTGATAGCCGGCAGGCCTCTGCGTTGGTAGAGGTGATGCGGCAATATGGTTTAGCTTTAAGACAGATCAGCTAGACGGCATAGGGTCGGCGATCCAGCCTTAAGCTTTTTTATATCCAGTTCCCCGGTGATTTTCGGGAACTATGGAATACTCGCAAGATCTCGGTCCGGTTGAGTCGAGGCCTGACACGATAAGGAATAATATAACGGGTGTCTGGCACAACGAGTTCGCGAGTGCCGTGAACACGGCCCGGGTGGCCGAGAGCGGGATTATCTGCCAGAAGTTTCACGGCTTGGTGGATTCTTTGCATCACAAGCTGTGCGGCCTGGGGATCGTCTTTGGCAATATAGTTGGCTTCCTGATCGAGATTTTGCAGGGCTGTGGCCAGCCACCTAACCTGCATCTGCTCCCCACTTTGCAAAGGTATGCTTTACCTCGCTCTCGCTGGCAAATTCGCCGGCATCGGCCTCCTTTACTGCCTGCTGTATTTCCCGGACTTGCCACGCATTCAGCTCAATGAATTCGCGAATTGCCTCCGAGGCGAGAAACGACTTCGATCGCTGCGTCGCTGTGGCGAGCTGGTCCAATTGCTCCCTAAGATCGTCGTCAAGACGGATGGTCATGGTGGTGGACATAGTAATTCCTCGGCTTTGTGTTCAAGTGTACACATAATAGCACAATTGAATTCCCTAACAATCGCCAGTTGCACTCCATTTGAATAATTCGGTTCTTTCTTGCACATTGCGCAATATGCAATATTTCAATACACTACTCACGTACTCAGATGGAAGAGTGGGAATTGATCAAGAGTATCAGGCATAAAGGGCTGAAGAAATTCTTCAACAGCGTAGGCCAAGATACCCGGGGCATCAATTCCGACCATGAGGACAAACTACGCGACCAGTTGGCCGCCTTGGACTCCGCCACGGAGATTGCGGATATGGATCTGCCGGGGTGGCGCCTACACTCCTTGAAGGGAAAGGATAAAGGGCGGCACTCTATTTGGGTCAACGGCAACTGGCGAATGACCTTCGAGTTTGAGAATGGCGACGCGTATGTCGTGGATTATGAGGATTATCACTGATGGCTAAAATCACTGTACACCCAGGTGGATTCATCAAGCGTAACTATATAGATGAGTTGGGCCTCACGGCTACCGAATTGGCGGATGCGCTGGAAGTGTCAGAATCCACTTTGAGCCGTCTGGTTCATGAAAAGATCGACTTGTCTCCGGTTCTTGCGGTGAAGGTGAGCAAGGTGCTGGGGCGCTCGGCCGAGAGTTGGATGGCGATGCAAGCCAATCACACACTGGCAAGATACCAGACCGAGTTGGAGCAATGGACACCGACCCGGAAAGTGACCGCGGAAGGCCTGGTTGCCGTGAAAGGTGGCAAGTCGAAAGCCAAGCACAGGGCAGCGGCGAAGACAGCGACGGCCTAGCGAGCTGCCCACCACGAATTTGTAATTTGGGGAACCGTTATTATTGAGCGCGATGCCAGGATATTTGCCAGAACAGCGTTTATGCGCGATCCCTGTAAATTTCCCGTTTTCAGGAAATTTCAGAGAGACAATCCCTACTCAGACTACTTCCACCGCCACCTCTTTATCCGTTCCCCATGTGCCCAACCATTTGGCAACCTCCTCACCTGTCAGGTGCTTTCCCGATTCCTGATAGGCTGTCCACGAAGACAAGGCTTCTTGTTTAAAGCTTTCTTGTGCTTCCTCGCGCACGACATAATCACGAATTGCCTCGCGCATGATCCAGTGTGCGGAACGATGGCGTTTTTCGGCCAGTTGCTGGATACGGCTTTTCAATTCATCGTCGAGTTTGATGGATGTGGCCATGAGAATGCCCTCGTTACTACTGGGTAGTACCTTCGAATACTATGACAAATGCAGCGCAGTCGGAGGGTCAATTAGTGGGCACCAAACGCAAAACGATTACCATCACCGACAATCAGGATAATTGGATAAAAAGCCAAATCAATGCGGGGGCATTCACTAATGACAGTGAATATATACGCGACTTGATCCGGCGTGACCAGACCACCCAAGCCGATATCGACGTTATCCGGGCAGCGCTCATCGAAGGCGAGGAAAGCGGTGAGCCGCAACCGTTTGACATAGCCCAGTTTAAAAGTGCAATGACGGCTAAACATGCCTGAACCGGAGTACCGACTTTCGCCCAAAGCGCGAGACGATATGGAATCCGTGTGGCTGTATACCCTTTCCCAGTGGGGTCACGGACAAACCGAAAAGTATATTGATGATTTGGCGGTCGCGTTTGACCTCCTGATCACCAACCACAGGCTTGGCAAGAGCTGTGACAAAATCCGGCCAGGATACAGAAAGCACCCGACTTTGCGTCACGTTATCTACTACCGGAAAGTTGACGACGGGATTGAAATAATCCGTGTTCTACACGATCATCAGTTGGCCGCTCGACATGTGTAATCCAGCAAGATGTGGGCATTCTACATCGCACTGGATAAGGACAAGCCTCCCTCGATATGATCACTGAAAAAGGAGGTGCCCCTGGCCTATTTTGCCGATCACGCCGAGGCGTCCCAGGGCCAGCGGGGATTTGTATGTCATTTAATGCAGAAGACGGGGTGGTAAATCGATGAGCAAGGGTGCGACTGTCCATGACGAGAATCCTTACCCGTGGTTCAAACGTCTGCGCGATTTCATGGACCCACCGCAGCACGACCGCCTGCGCGCCCTGGTCAACCGCGGCTTTAAACCGCGGCAGATTGCGAAACTGGAAGCGCGACTGCGGGAGATCGCCTCGGAACTGCTTGCGCCGTTTGGGGCTCCATTCGCTTCCATGGTGATCGGCGAGCTGGCCGGAGTCCCCCGGCAAGATCTGCATTTTGTGCGGCAGTGGGGGGAAGAGCAGTTGCAAATCGAGGAAGGGGAGGACTCGTTCCAGGCCGCTAAGTCCATGGCGGGGAATAAACCGCCGGCGGCTGCCGGTGACGGTCTGAGCCGGTAAGCTGCGTTCAAGCAGGCAGTGAGAATCCCCAGTTGGTCTTGAAACCACAATCCGGCTCCGCTGATCCGTCACAGGCCCGGACATTTCCCGAGTTCGTGCGGGCCGCGGCGGAGGCCTACGGCGCGGAAGTGGCAATCACACTCACGGGAGAAGCCGACCGGTACGAGGCGATCACGTTTCAGCAACTGGAGCGGCAATCCGCAGCGTTGGCGCGCGGCCTGATCGCCCGCGGTGTTGGCAAGGGCACCCGCATTGGGTTCATCTGTGGCAACGGCCCGGCGTTCGCGGTAAATTTCGCCGCGATCGCGCGCGCCGGGGCTGTCGCCATCCCAATCAGTACACTGCTTAAGGCCAATGAACTGGTGCGAGTGCTGCGGCAGTCCGACGTCGCCGGGCTGATCGTGCAACGCTTGATGCTGGGTAAGGATCTCGTCGAGCGCCTGTGCGATGCGCTGCCCGATCTGCGCACTGCCGCCGCCGGCCCCGACCTGCGCCTGAACGCCGCACCTTTCCTACGCTGGGTGGTGTCGACGGACGATCATCTTCCGGCTGCCGTGCGCGATATGCAATGGCTCACCGGGGCGTCCGACAGGGTGGGCGAAGACCTGTTGCGGGAAATCGAGTCGGAGATTCACACCACCGATCAGCTCATGGAAATCTATACTTCCGGCTCCATGGCGCTGCCCAAGGGAGTGAAACACAATCACGGGCCGGTCCTGTTCCGCACGCATTACGTCCGCAAAATGGTACCGACTATCCAGCGTGGACTCGAGTTACCCGCGTCCCTGCCGATGTTCTGGATCGGTGGTCTGCTCATGAATCTTCTCGCGAACTGGGAGGCTGGCGCGGTAACGATTTGCACGGAAAGGACAGCCGCCGACAGCCGCATGGCGATAGGCAGCGTGCTGGCGGACGATGACCTGGCCAGCATGCCAGTGATGCCAACTCTCTGGGCGCTGGGCATGACGGAAACGATAGGCCCCTATTCCTACGGTGATATCATGCGCGTTCCGGGCTATCCATTGTGTCCGCCACTGGATCATATCGCCGATCGCTTCGAAGTTCGGGTGGTCGACGAGCAGGGCAAGCCTGTCGCCGATACAGAGAAGGGCGAAATACAGGTACGTGGTTATGCGCTGACGCCCGGCCTGCACAAGGTCGAACGCAGCGAGTATTTTACGCCCGATGGGTTTTATCACACGGGAGACATGGGTGTGGTGCAGGGCGGGCGCATCCTGTTCGTGGGCCGCGATGGCGACATGATCAAGACGGCCAACAGCAATGTGTCGCCGGCCGAGGTGGAGCTGGAGATGCAGCAAGTGGAGGGTGTGCACTCGGCCTATGTGGTTGGGATACCGGACGCCGATAAGGGGCAGTTGCTGGTGGCGGCCGTGGTGCCGCGGGATGGGGTAGCACTGGACACGGAAAAAATTCGGGAAGTTCTGCGACAGCGGCTATCCAGTTTTAAGGTGCCGCAGGCGTACGTGTTGATCCGCCGCGAGGACGTGCCCCTCCTGCACAGTAACAAGGTGGCCCGGCGGGAAATCGAGAAACTGGTGGCACGAAAGTTAGGGAGAGTGTAACGATGCCAGGCAAGCCTCCGCCCAAACGCAGCACTGCCAACACGGTGCCTTACGCCCTGCAGGCGCCGAATCGCGTGCCCAAAGAGCGCTACTACGATCGCGGGTTCTTCGAGCTGGAAAAGGAGAAGCTTTGGAATAAGGTCTGGCAGATGGCCTGCCGCCTGCAGGAGATTCCCCGGGCGAACGACTTTGTGGAATACGAGATTTGCGACCAGTCGATTCTCGTGGTGCGGCAGGCGGACCAGAGCATCAAGGCGTTTTTCAATGTCTGCCCGCATCGGGCGACCCAGATCGCCCGCGGCGCGGGAACCCTGCCGGGTGGTCAGTTCACCTGCCCATTTCACGGCTGGCGCTGGAACAGCGATGGCTCTTCATCGTTCATCTATGGCAAGCACGGGTTTGCGCCGGAATGCGTGACGCGCGAGGAGGTCGGCCTGCGCGAGTGCCGGGTCGAGATTTGGGGCGACGGCGTGTGGATCAATCTCGATCCCGATGCGCCGCCGCTGGCGGATGCACTACAGCCGGCCGCGCGCATGCTGGAAGGTATCTCGATACAAAACCTGCGTGTGAAATGGTGGCAGGAGACTATCCTCAACGCGAACTGGAAGATAGCGCAGGAAGCGTTCATGGAAGGCTGGCATGTGATGCGAACCCATCCGCAGCTGACGATGGGAGCGGGCGAAGTGACGCCGTCGGATACGCTGCGCTATCGCACCTATCCGAACGGCCACTGCAGCTTCGAAAGTCTCGCGCTGGAGCGGGACTTCCACGATTACGATGTCATGCTGGCATCCTCGCAATTGCTGGCGGACGGCCTCGATGCGATGGCGCTCGACAGCGATGTGAAAATTCTCGAGAGTATTCGCCACCGGATCAAACCGGGTGACAGCATTCGCGATGCCGTGGCGCAAGCGATGCGCGCCTACAATGACGGGGCAGGCGTGCCGATGCCGCCGGACATCGAACGTCAGCCGCTGTGGTGGAGCGGCATGGTGTTCCTGTTTCCCAACCTGTTCTACCTGCCGATGTACGGCAATGCGCTGGCGTACCGGATACGGCCCTACAATGACGACCCGCAGAAGTGCCGCTTTGAGGTGTGGTCGCTGACCACCTGGCCGGAGAGCTACCCGCAGACGCGCGCGACGCTCAAGGGGCGGTTCGACAAGGATGACAAGCAGAACTGGCCGCTGATTCCCATCCAGGATTTCAGCAATATCGAGCGGCAGCAGCGAGGCCTGCACGTGCTCGGCTACCAGGGCCACCGGCTTGCCACCGAATGGGAGGCGGGAATCGCGAATATGCACCGGGAACTGGATCGACGTCTAGCTCTGTAGAGGGTGTGTAACAAAGGGAGAACAAAGAGAGAGGGAAGGCATTATGCCGATAGTCACCATTGTGCCGGGTGATCTGGAAATTGCTGTCGCGCCCGGCGAGACCCTGGCGCGGGCGGCGTGGCGGCAAGGTTATCACTGGCCGACG
>JANPDE010000493.1:0-2177 GCA_031431315.1 Haliea sp. | reverse complement strand
CGGGCATCTTATCGGATGGCATGTAAGTGACCTTCAATTAACAGCTGATTCGAGCTAAACCACATGATGGTAGTATATCTCACATGATGTTCGTATATACCCACGCGGCGAAGAACCAAGCAGCGTTTTTATCATAGTTGCGACAAAGTTCGGTTCCAACCTGGAGGTTATGGGAAGATGGCCATCACCCGAATATGAAAAATGCCACTTTCATCACAGTGCGTATATTCGATAGCCTTGTAGCTGTCAGACCCAAGTGAAAATGGTATTCTAATTTGCGCTACCGACACTAGAATAATTTTCGAAGGAAGCATTTGAAGTCGTCCACGGGGAAATATTACGTAGGCCTGGATCATGTCCGTGCGATCGCAGCATTCATGGTATTTACCTGGCATTTCATACACGTGGTCAATGGGGAGTATGCCCCACCTCCCCTGTTCCCTTTGTCTCTTCTAACAGAAGGGCATACGGGTGTTTCACTATTCATGACGCTAAGCGGGTATCTGTTTGCCAAACTCCTGGCAGGCAAAAACATCAGTTTTCCTGCTTTTCTCTGGAACCGGTTTTTACGTCTCGCACCCTTGCTCATGGTGGTTCTTTTTATCGTTGGTTTCAGAAACTATCTTTCCGGCGGGGATCCACTGGCTTACACAATATCAATACTGCAAGGTTTGATTTTGCCAAGGTGGCCTAACGGAGCTTGGTCCATAACAGTGGAACTGCATTTCTATCTCATTTTGCCGCTCTTGCTTTTACTTTCCCGAAAATCTAGCTATTTCTTAGTGTTTTTCATTGTGGGAATGATTATTTTTCGGTCGTTCCTGTATGTGGAGGCAGGAGATATACAAGTATTGGCCTATCTTACTATCGTTGGCCATGCTGATCAGTTTGTCTTAGGGATACTTGCCTACGAGTTTCGTAATCTTATAAGAGGACGGCACCTCGTCGCTTTAATAGTATTCTTGTGTTTCGCAGGATTTTATTGGTATTTTGATTCATTGGGCGGCTTTAACAGAAGCCCAAAACAAACATTCCCGGCCTCAATCTGGATAGTTCTGGGAACAGTGGAGGGCTTAGCGTACGCTTCACTCATTGCATGGTATGACAACTCCTTTAATCATTCTTCAGGCAGGCTCTCCCGATTTATCGCTCTGATCGGAACATATTCCTACTCAATCTATCTGTTGCACGTCTTCATTGTCTCCAACCTTGCAGATGCAATAGATACGCACTTGGTCAGTTTGTCCAACATCTATCTGGCCCTACTCTTTTCACCAATCGCGTTTCTGGTGATGATTCCGTTGGGTTGGGCAAGTTACAATTTCATTGAGTTGCCTTTCCTGAAGTTCCGGAAAAAATATATCATCGGAACACGACAATCTCCCACCAGCGGAAGCAAAGATTAATGGCCCATCTGCCGGTTTTTGAGCAACTCCCCGTGCGATAGGCCAATGACGGCAGTAAGCAAGGGGCTTGGCCCCAAACACCTCGTTTACCTCAGCTTACGCGGCCAAAAAGCCCCACCTAAAACGCCCATTTTTACGCCCAATGCAGTGCGGTATACCTCCCAAAGCAGCTTTACAAAAACAAGTAATTAGTTCACAGTCCTGCTGGCCAATTTGTTACCTTGTCGCATCCCGTGCCATGCGTAATATTGAGCTATCCCCGCTATTGTGAGATGGGGAGCCCGTAAGTAACCTAAGACCCTGTAAGGAGAACACAATGTTCAAGAAAACCGCATTAGTAGCAGGCATTGGCCTGGCACTTTCTGTAACTGCCCAAGCCGACTACCGGTGGGAACTGGGTGGTGATTACACGATGGGCCAGACCGACTCCACGATCAAGGACCGCGATACCGGCGCTAGTAGTTCCAACAATGTCGACTCCGACATCGGCAGGCTTAACGGCACCTGGTACATGGAGAACGTAGACACCAGCAAGGGCCCGCTGTCCGAGGCCGCATTTCTGGATCACGCTTCCAACATCACCCTCTTCGCCAGTGATGGCGAAGTCCAGTTGAGTCAGGTCAATAACAGTAACAATAACCTCAGTGATGAAGACGGTCAGCGCTACGGCGTTGAAAGCCGCTATGTTGCCGAAGGCCCGGGCTGGAAGCTGTCCGGCTGGCTGGTGGACCTGGGTTATAGCAGCTTTGAACCCGGCGACCTGGAAATCAC
>JANPDE010000492.1:0-8658 GCA_031431315.1 Haliea sp. | reverse complement strand
CCGGGGTATCGCTGTTGAAATCATGGCAGTGCATATCCACGCGCAATGTGTCTTCAATCGCAAAACGCGCGGATTCGCGCAGCAGATACTCATTGAACTCGCCGGTCAGCGAGTTCCTGAATTCTCCGGTATGAATCCTGGCAATTTTTGGCTCCACTATCATGGCGCTACCTCCCCTGGTTTTCCTGACGTGACGTCCCGCTGGTGTATTTTTAGTTTTGCCAGTAATGGAAATCGGGCTTGAAGCATTTCTGCAATCAATTGTTTTTGTATTTTCTTCGCAGTAAGTGCCGGTGACTGCCACCACCAGCCGTCATCAGACATCATCTGCGCGGCTTGCACGAAGCGGCGAATCACCTCATCAAAGTCTTCGTCGGTAAAATTCAGGCTCATGATCATGCGGCCGCTGCCCACCCAGCTGAGCTCCAGCCCCTGGTCGCGCAAGTAGAACTGGAACATCCAGTTATAGCGGCTTGGCACTCGGTACAGCACGGTGCAAATAGAGTGCAGGTTGACGACTTTGACGGGCAGGTTCGCCGAGCGCAGGCGATCATTCAAACGTGCGATGCGCAAACGCCAGGTGGCGTCAGCCTGCTCGTACAAGCGCTGGTACTCCCTTTGTTCGATCCTGTGCAGGAATACATTCATGGCCGCCAGCACATAGGGATGGGAGTTGAAGGTCCCGCGGGCGAACGAAATATTCACCGGCTGCTGTGGCTTGAAACGCTGCATGAGATCGCGGCGGCCGCACAATACACCGACGGGAAGCCCGCCCCCCAGCGTCTTGCCGTAGGTCACCATGTCCGCCTGGATGCCGAAGTACCCCTGGGCACCACGGTAGCCGAGCCGGAAGCCGGTAAACACCTCATCAAAAATGAGTACGATTTCCCGGCGGGTGCAGATGTCCCGGATCTGTTGCAGCCACTGGGAATACCCGGCGCGATCAAACTGTGCTGATCGCTGGCTGTTGACCAGGCTGCTATCCGCGGCGGCGTCTGCATTAGGATGCAGCGCCTGCAGCGGGTTGATCAGGACACAGGCAATATCCGTGCGCGTGGCCAGCACCTTCAGTGTTCGCTCACTGAGATCCCGCAGGGTATAAACATCATCGACCTTGCGCTGATTACCGATACCGGGCTGCACGCCATCCCACCAGCCGTGGTAGGCGCCGCACAAGCGCACCAGGTGAGTTTTGCCAGTATGGTAGCGGGCCAACCTTACCGCCTGCATGACGGCTTCGGTACCGGACATATGGAAGGAGACTTCATCCAATCCGGCGATCTTGCAAATCCTTTCGACATTGTCGCGTATCAGCGGGTGATAGGCGCCCAACACAGGTCCTAGCTTACTAACCAGTGCGGTACCCTCTTCAATGCACTGCTTGTAAAAGTCGTAGCCGAATACATTCACGCCATACGAGCCCGAAAGATCGTAACGCCAATTCCCATCCATGTCGCGGACGCGCACGCCGCCGGTTTCCTCGACCATGGAAACCTGCCGTAACTCTTTGGGAAGCTGCTCCCGGTAGGGAAAGGGCACACGATAGGCACTGGTGAAACTCGCGTCGGAGATCACCACTTCCAGGGAAGCGCCGTAGGCCAGTGACTTCGGTGAGGTGGTAAGCGCAGTCTGTGCTAATCGAGACAGTCCGGCCCGGCGTTTGTGGGCGATCGATGCAGGCGCACTGTCACTGGTAAAGAACTGTTCCTTATCGAAGCTGTAAGCGGCAACCTGGCGCGCTATTCTCCTCGACCATTTGGCATGTCCACGAAGCGAAGGATGCTTGGCCCGGGAGAGCCGGATACGAATGTAGATCTTGTAAAAAAGCGCACTGCTGGCTAGGACCAACAATACACAAGCTGCAATAGTCGTCTGTTGCATAGCTTCCCTGATCCAAGCGCACTCCACGGACATGGAAAACGCCTGCTGGTTTCAGCAAATCTACACACGATTAATTGCAGTTGAATGACAGATTCAGGACATTAATGTTTCAGGACAAGTGTTTCAGGAGAATGCAAGCGGCAGAAAAACCAGTGCCATGCTGAACCATGCACCGACACTGAAGTAGGGCGTAAGCCAGAGGGCATCGTCTTTCCAACGGTCCCAGCTGTGACTCTTTTCCCGGCGGCCCCAGGCGTCTTTGGCGCCCTGGGATACGCTTAAGTACTCCTGCCCGATGGCCCTGCCGCTGCGAAAGCGCCGCAGATACAAAGGAATATCGACAAGAAGCGCATAAGTAACAAAGGCCACTGAACCCAGGGCTCCGGTGATCGCCAGAACCTGCACGGTGCCATTGGTGTCCATTGCGATGATCGTGAGCAGGGCGGCAAACCAGGAAAACCCCGCAGCCCAAAAGAACGATTCAATCGCCTGCGTAATGTGATTGAGTGTCAGGATGCTATGCCAACAGAACGCCTGCGCTACGGTCATGAAGACAGGTATACCCCAGGCCGCATACTGGACGACGGTGAGTCCGGCGTGAGCGCCCATCTGATGAACCAGCAGACCCAACTGCATTCCGAAGCAGATTTCGGCGATGGTGGCAGCGCAACGCCCCAAAAAGATGCTCGACAAGGTGGAGTCGACGACAACGAGCCGTTCCAGGTCGACGCGTGGAAAAATCGAACGATAGGCACACACGAAAACGTATACGCCCGATAGTGCAAGTTGAATAGCGCAGTACGGGTTATCGCGCGGGCCAAAATACCAAATGGCCAGCCACAGCAGAACATTGGATATGCCCAGGACACACAATCCCCGCCACCACAACAATGCGCTGAACCGTTTTGCGAAAACTCGACCCATAGTCTTATTACAATCTGGCTACGTTCATACTAAAAATCCGTGACCCAGTGTAATCATCTGCGCTTGGACTGACAAGTTGACTCCAGTTTTCTACTCAATTCGAAGTTCCGGTGTCAATTCGAAGTTCTGGTGTCAATTCGCATCCGCCATTTTAATGATTGACTCCTCAATACTCGCATACTTTTGATGTATTCTGCTGAGGCTCCCCACCCGGCTGCTGCTATGGAAAAAATTCCCGCTTCCGATCAAACCAAACTCGACCAGCGATTGCGGCCAGTACACGAGTCTCTTGAACGTTTTGCGCTGATGGACAGCTTATACGATCGCCAGTTACACCAGCAGCCGGAAGTAGAGGCGAAATTGTTGCGACTGCAACAAGACGCTGAACTGTCCCGGCGGCTGTCGCCGCTAAATGGCGCCGATGCCGCCCAGCTGCTGGAAATGTTGCCGGGTGCAGCCCGACACAGGGTTTGGGGTAACCTTGCCCATCCCGTGGCAGGTGAAGCCCTGATAGAGGTCACTGGCCAGGTGGCGCAGGACCTGATCAGTACCACCAGCGAGCAAACGTTGATGGCCATCCTGGATACCCTTAAGCCAGACCAGATCAATGCGCTGAAAAAATATATCGCCGACGATATCCTGGTCAGGTTCAAGCAGAGCATGGCTGAACAAGCACGGCTCCAGCTCGAAAAAAGCGCTGAGTATGCCGGGAATACGGTCGGGGCATTGATGAAGCATGACTTCATCCTGCTGTCCATCGAATACTCGGTGGGCGAAGCGATCAAGGCCTTGCGCGAGCACGCGCCACTACCGGAACAAACCGACCAACTGTTTGTCCGTGACGAGTATCATCATTTTATCGGTGTAGTTGGGGTCAGTGATTTGCTACTCGCGGACGCTGGTCGTCCGCTACGGGAGATCATGCGCAACGATGTCGCTTGCTTCGATCCACGCGAATCCGGCAACCACGCCGCGCAGGCCTTCGAGCGGTATAACCTGATTTCCGCGCCGGTGGTCGACGAGCGCCAACACCTACAGGGCCGCCTGACGGTGGAGTCGGTAATGGATTTCATCCGCAAACAGGCAGAGGGACAGGCGCTGGCCAGCGCCGGTCTGCGAGAAGATACCGACCTGTTCGCACCGGTGTGGAGAGGTGCCCGGGAGCGCTGGCCCTGGCTGGCAATCAACCTGGTAACCGCATTTGCGGCGACCCGCTTCATCGCCGCATTCGAGACGACTCTCGAGCAGATTGTCTCCCTGGCCGTGCTGATGCCGATCATCGCCAGCGTCGGTGGCAACACCGGCAATCAGACGATCGCGCTGTTTGTCAGGGGCCTGGCATTGGAGCATATCAAACAGGGCAATACCCGCTTCCTGATGCGCAAGGAATTGAGCATAGGACTGATCAACGGCGCGCTGTGGGGCGCGCTACTAGGACTGGTTACCGCCGCGCTTTATCAGGACATCGGCCTGGGCCTGGTGATGATGGCGGCAATGACTCTCAATCTGCTGGTGGGGGCCCTGGTGGGGACAGTCGTACCCCTGCTCGCGTACAGGCTGGGACGTGACCCGGCGGTCGGTTCCAGCGTACTGCTCACCTTCACCACCGACAGTATGGGATTTTTCATCTTCCTTGGCCTGGCGACGCTCTTTCTGTTGTAAAGGGAGAGTCATCCAGCAATAACGTCTTCAACGGCTCGCGCTGCTCTTCGAAGCGCCAGTCATAGCTATGGAACCGGTCAGCGGGAAGATAAAATGCGGCGCGAATCTCAAAACGCGGCGGGGGATCGATTTCGCCCGACAATGCATCGCGTTCGCAGCGATACAGGTGAAATCCCGTGTTAAAAACCTGAAGTAATTCGTGGGGTTGCAAGCGCAGGCCCGTTTCTTCCCAAGTCTCCCTGAACGCCGTGCACCGGGCCGATTCGCCAGGCTCGCTGCTCCCGCCCGGCAGGCTGACTTTGCCATCGAGACCTTGCACCAGCAGTAGCCCATCTGCGGATGCCGCAAAACATCCCGCACTGGGCGCCACCCCACTTTTACCAGTGACCGAACAGGTGGGGCTCCCCTCTGAACAGGCCACCAGTGCGAAAAGTATTGGCGCCAGCATGTGCATTCGGGGCGCAAAGCAGGTGAACCCTGTAATTTCAACTGCCCGCAGCTGTAACCGCACATCAACCTCTTGCAATCGTTTCCCAGACCAAATGGTAAGTCAGGGATATTGCCAATTGAAGACAATAACAATGAAAGTAGGCAACAGCAGCGCTATCGGCAGCGACGGAACACGCAGTCTTGTGCGTCGATGTTGATCTGGAGTGGTATTAGGTCCGTATATGGACACTGCAAAGATTAATCTAGACAGCATAAAGATGTGCTGGTACATTGATCTAGACAGCGTCTAGTTAGGAGACCGCCATGCATCCTTCGTGCCTTTTTGCCAATGTTACTGCCGTTATTCTGAGCCTGGGCCTGATTCTGAGCGTTACGGCATGCGGCGGATCAGTCGCGGCTCCGGAAGTGGTTGCCGAGACGCAGGCCGTGCCCGTCCGGGTGGCAACAGCGGCCCCAGCTGACTTTCTCAGCCAGATCAGGACCGTCGGGCGGGTTGAGCCGGATCGGTCCTATGTGCTCGCGTTCAAGACCGCCGGGGTTGTGTCGGTGCTGAATGTCGCGGAAGGTGACACCGTTAAGAAGGGCCAGGTTCTCGCCGAACTCGACCCCCGTGATGTGGATGCGCAGTTGCGCCAGGCGCAGGAAGCGGCCGACAAGGCCGCGCGCGAACTCGCCCGGATCCGCCAGCTGCACAGCAACGGCTATGCCTCTGCTGCCGAATTGCAGGACGCCGATGCGCAGGTCAAGTCGACTCGTGCCACCGCCCAGGCGGCGCGCTCGAACCGCGGTTATGCCAGTATTATTGCGCCCGCTGACGGCATCGTACTGCAACGCAACGTCGAAGCGAATGGAGTGGTCGCGGCCGGAGCGCCGGTCATGACTCTCTCGGACATGAGTGAATCCTTTGTGCTGGCGGCCGGCCTCGCCGACCGCGATGCGCTGCGGGTGGTCCTTGGCGATACTGCCGAGGTGTACTTTGATGCATTCCCCGACCAGATCTTCGCCGCCTCGGTGACCGAGATCGGCGCCGATGCCGATGCGCGCACCGGCACCTTCCAGATCAAGATAAAAATCGTCGCAACCGCAACCACCCTCAAGAGTGGTCTGGTCGGGCGCGCGACGATCACACCGTCGGTCACCGCGGGCGTTGATCTGGCCATTCCAGTGGATGCAATCCTGGAAGGCCATGGCGACCGGGCACTCGTCTTCGTCGTCGACCCGGCCACAGGGAAGGCACATCGCACCCGTATCTCCACCGGGCGTTTCTCCGGCGCGCTGGTGGCGGTGACAGATGGCCTGCAGGCCGGCGACCAGATCGTGGTCGATGGCGCCGGCTATCTAACGGACGGCGAGCAGGTCGTCATCACCACAGCGAGCGCGGAATGATCCGATGAACATCCCTGGCTTTGCCGTGCGCAATTGGCAGTTCACATTGGTGCTCACCCTGCTATTTGCGGCGCTGGGCTACAACGCCTTTAAGTCAGTGCCCCGCACCGAAGACCCAAGCTTTAATGCGCCGTTCTTCACGGTGATCACGATTGCCTCCGGGATGGAGGCGGCCTCGGTGGAGAAGCTGATCACCGACAAGATCGAGGACGCATTCAACGAACTGGATGACGTCCAGGAAATAAAGTCGACAACGAATGCCGGTGTTTCGATCGTGAACGTCGAGTTCGACTGGGGCTTGCCCGACATGGACCGTAAGTATGACGAGATCATCCGTGAGATGAACCGTCTGCGACCGGAGCTGCCCGATGCTGTGCGCAGCGTGACGATACGCAAGGGCCAGCCAAGCCTGACCAATATCGTGCAGTTTGCGCTGGTCGGCGAGGTCTCATACCGCGAGCTGACCGACCGCTCGCGCGACCTGAAGGACCTGCTGGAAGGCGTCGATGGGGTGCGGCAGGTCGAGCTGTGGGGCGCGCCGAATTCGGAAGTACGCGTGGCGCTGGACCTGGCGCGCATGAGCCGCCTCGGTGTGACCATCGATCAGGTGACGCGCGCCATCCAGGGCGAGAATGCCGAAATCCCCGGCGGCGCCGTGCAGGCAGGAGGCATGCGCTACACACTCAAGACCACCGGCTCGTATGACAGTATTGACGAGGTGGCCGATACGATCGTGATCGCCGCAGGCGCCAATGTTGTGCACGTGCGCGACATTGGCGAGGTCGCCTGGGCCGAGGAAGAGCAGATCCACACCACGCGCTTCAATGGTGCGAAAGCCGTGTTTATCACCGCCAACCAGCGCGATGGCCAAAACGTGTTCCATGTGCGCGATGGCATCATGCAAAAGGCGGAGGCGTTCAGGGCGACGCTACCGGGCGATCTCCAACTCGTCACGGGCTTCGACCAGTCGCAGGCTGTCGCCAAACGATTGGACCAGCTCGGTACCGACTTTCTAATCGCCGTCAGCCTGGTGCTGCTCACGCTGCTGCCGCTGGGTATTCGCGCAGCGCTGGTGGTGATGTTCTCGATTCCAATGTCGCTGGCGATCGGTATCTGGCTGCTGCACCACACCGGCTTCACACTGAACCAGCTGTCGATCGCGGGCTTTGTACTCTCGCTCGGCCTGCTGGTCGATGATTCCATTGTGGTGGTTGAGAACATCACCCGACACCTGCGCATGGGCAAATCGCCGGTGACAGCTGCAATCGACGGCACCCGGCAGATCTCACTCGCTGTGCTCGGTTGTACCGCGACGCTGCTACTGGCCTTCCTGCCACTCTTGTTCCTACCGGAGGGCGCTGGCGCCTTCACCCGCTCGCTGCCCGTCGCCGTGCTGCTGACAGTGAGCGCGTCGCTCTTCGTGTCTCTGACCATCATCCCGTTCGTCGCCAGCCGCGTATTGAAGGAAGAAAAACATGCCGACGGCAACTGGCTGCTGCGCACCGTGATGACCGGCATCCACAGACTGTATCGCCCTCTGCTACATAGGGCGCTGGCCCGTCCGCTCGTCACCTGCCTTATCGCGCTGGGGCTGTTTGCCGCTACGCTGACCCTAATCCCCGGCATCGGCTTCAGTCTGTTTCCACTGGCCGATTCGCGCATCGTGATGATCCAGATCGAGTTGCCCGAAGGGGCATCGACGATGAAAACCAACACACTGCTGGAGGCGGTGGAGGGGGGACTGAAGAAATATCCTGAGGTCGAGAGTGTGATGTCGAGCCTTGGCCGCGGCAATCCGCGTGTCTACTACAACGTCAACCCGCGCGAGCTGTCTACCAACATCGCGGACGTGTTCGTGATGCTGAAGGCCTATGACCCGCAGCGCACGCTGCAGATGCTGGACGAATGGCGTGCTACCTTCGACACCTATCCCGGCGCCAGGATCCTGGTGAAGTCGATGGAAAACGGGCCACCGCTGGAAGCGCCGATTGCGCTGCGCGTGCGCGGGCCCGACGTTGAGGGTGTGCGGCGCATCGCGGTGGAACTGGAGGACCTGATCCGCCAGGTGCCGGGCACGCGCGATGTGAAAAACGCGTCGCGCGCCACGCGCACCGACCTGAAGGTCGATGTGGACGAGGCCAAGGCCGCACTGCTGGGCATTGCGCCGGGTACGGTCGACCGCGTGGTGCGTCTGGCGGTGGCGGGTGAGCCCGTCGGCGATTTCTTCGACGATGATGGCGAAGCGTACCCGATCACGCTGCGCCTGCCACTGGGCACACACCATGCGCCGGACATTCTGGACGAAATCTATATTCCTACCGCCAATGGCGCCGCGGCGCCGTTGGCCCAGGTTGC
>JANPDE010000491.1:0-37136 GCA_031431315.1 Haliea sp. | reverse complement strand
CCCAGCTACTCCACACGTGTTGGTTCTATTTAAATATTTCTTGTTGGTTTTTGGGGTGGGGGGTGTGAACGGCGCGGGCTCCCCGGGGGGCGGCCCCCGCCTATACCCCCCACCTATTCCCCCCCCCGACACCCAAACCCTCGTTCCGTGCGATCAATCGAACCAACGTTTCATGTTGGCACAAGGATCAATGTTCCATACGGGTAACAGGAGCATGGATTCGGTCGGGTAAGCTTTTTTGCATGCGAGTATCGGGGAAGCAGGTGAAAAAGCTTACCCGGCCGGAGCCGCTGGTGGTAACGAACGGAAAATGTCGATTAATCGTCGTGAGCAGATAGCATTCATGAACTGGGGATGACACTGTCGCGAGTGAACGACCTGCCGCAGGATTTCAGCTAGGATACGCTGCACAACGCCTTCTATCCGGCGGACATTCGGAGGAATTATGAAGAGATTGAGCCAGCTCAGCCGCTCCATCGCCGGCAGTGTGGCGATTGTCACCGGCGCCGCCAGCGGCATGGGTCGCGCGACTGCCCACTTGTTCGCCGATGAAGGCGCGCGCCTGGGCATCATGGACATCAACAGTGCCGGGTTGGACGCGGTGGCGCAGGAGATCTGTTCAGTTGGCGGTAAAGTACTTGCGCTGACCGTGGACCTGTCCTCTCGCGATGCGGTGGAGCAGGCTGTCGCGGCCATTGCCGCGCACTATGGCGCGATTGATATCCTGGTGAACAACGCCGGGCTGGTGCTGCCCACCACGGTGGACGCGGACAATTTCGCCCAGTCCTGGGATGTGTCACTGGCGGTGATGGCCGCCGCGCAGGCCTGGGCAATTCGCGCCGCGTTGCCCAGTCTGCGCCAATCGCTACATCCGCGTATTGTGAATATTGCCTCCACCGAAGCCCTGGGCGCGACGCGCTACATCAGCACCTACACCGTCGCCAAGCACGCCTGTCTGGGTTTGACCCGCGCCATGGCGGTGGAGCTCGGCGCCGAAGGCATTACCGTTAATTGTGTCTGCCCCGGGCCAATACGCACGGCCATGACGCAGCACACCCCGGAGGAGGACAAGGCGACGTTTGCCAAGCGGCGCACGGCGCTACGCCGCTACGGCGATGCCGAGGAGGTCGCCCATGCCACACTCAGCCTGGTGTTACCCGCGGCAGGGTTTATCACTGGCGCCAACCTCGTGGTGGATGGCGGCCTCACCATTCGCAGCGCCTGATCGCGCCATAGGTGGTGCAACGGCCGGGCTTACTCCTGCTGTGCCAACGTGCGGGTGACGGGATGGTCCAGCAGCTCCTGGTAATTGCTCACGGAGTCGCTTAAGTCCGCGGCGCCCACCTTGCGCAGTGCGGGCTCTATATCCGACGGGAGCATGGGCAGTTCGAGAAACCTGCCGACCTGCGCCACCGTATCCGCAGTATCGGCAGAGAGTTCTTCATAGCTGATTTGCAGCACCGGCTGTTGCGCCAGCAATGCGTCAAGCTCGATCCGCTGCGCTTCAACTAGCGCGGATTTGCGCATGAAGGCGTCGATGTCAACGCGAACTTTTATCGGAATTTCACTTTTGCCGCCGGCTCCGGAATGATTGGGGCCACCCTCCAGCAGGATTTGCTCGGAAATGTAGCGCCTGAGACCGTTTTGTCGCGTGAGGTGAATGAACCGGATGTCCGGAACCGTTTGTAGAAACGTGATGACCTCACGCCACTCGGGCCGCAGGAAGGCACTGTACAGTGCCTTGAATCCTGTTGCCGCGTAATTGGATGTCAGCGCGCGATCGATGAAATTTACGGGTTCTGCTCGCCTTTCCTGCAGCAGGCGCCGGGTTCGTGCTTCCCGTTCGCTCTCGCTCGCCTTGACCGGATTAAAGCCGTCTTCATACCCGCGTACAACTTTTGTACCCAATAACTCCCCGTGGCAGCGCACGCCATCGAGGGTGTTGAGCGTCCTGACCAGCAGAGTGCTGCCGGTGCGAGCTGCGCCGACAATCACAAATTTTACGCGCATGCACATTCCGGTCGGTTGCGAGGTCCACGCGCATGACGTGTCATGGTGGCCTGTTGCATGTTGTGGGATTGCGTGCCAGCTTATATTACGCTGACGGACCAAGTCCAGTTAGCCGTTCAGGCACAGAACCTCAGGAGATAAGATCATGCACGCCGATAAAATTGCCCGCTATTTTGACCTGACGGACAAAGTGATCCTGGTGACCGGCGGCAGCCGCGGCCTGGGCTTTGCCATGAGCAGGGCCTTCGCCGAAGCCGGCGCCACGGTGGTCATCAGTTCGCGCAAGGCCGACAGCTGTGTGCGTGCGGCGGAGGTGATCGAGCGGGAGACCGGTCGGGCCTGCCTGCCCATCGCCTGCCATGTGGGTGACTGGAACGCCTGTGATGCGCTGGTGGAAACTGTGTATGAACAATACAACCGCATTGATGTGCTGGTGAACAACGCCGGTATGTCGCCCCTCTACGCATCGCCAGCGACGGTCACCCGCGAGTTGTTTGACAAGGTCATCGGCGTCAATCTGGCGGGGCCTTTCAGGTTGTCGGCCATCGTGGGGGAACAGATGGCGCGGGGTGCGGGTGGCTCCATTATCAATGTCAGCAGTATCGCTGCCGTCGCGCCCAGCGCCTCGGAGCTACCCTACGGGGCGGCCAAGGCAGGTCTGAACAACCTGACCCAGGGGCTGGCCCATACGCTGGGACCAAAGGTGCGCTGCAATGGCATTATGCCCGGTCCTTTTCTGACTGATATCTCTAACGCCTGGAGCGATGAGGTGAAAAGTGCGTTAGTGGCGCTGGTGCCGCTGGGGCGCGCGGGTCAGCCCGAGGAGATTATTGGCGCCGCGCTGTACCTGGCATCAGATGCCTCACGGTTCACCAATGGCGCCATCATCAAGGTGGATGGCGGCGCGGCCTACGGCAGTTGAAGGCTGCGAACTCAGGCGTTATGCAGCTTCAGAAAGGGGTTCATCCAACGAAACTTCCAGTCGGTAAACTTAAGCGGTGCGTCCAGTACGGCCAGGCAGATACAGTCCTCAGATTGCAGAGCCGTGGGTGCGTGTACATCGCCCGGCTGACGCATCAGGAAATCGCCCTTGTGATAGCTGCCGTTCGCGTCGGAGAAGCCGCCCTCCAGAATGAGGGTCATTTCACTGCCGCGGTGGGTGTGCTCAGGAATACGACCACCGGCCCGGATGTGGTAGAGGGCAAATTCATGGTGCGGGTCGCCGGTTTTCAGGTAGCTGATGCGCAGCGTGGAACCAATGTTCTTCCAGGTCAGGTCGCTGAAATCGCCGCGCATCAGGCGCTGCAGTATCGCGGGGGTATCGCTGGCGTTAGTCTTCTTGCTGACGTAGGCAAGGGGTATCTCCTCGTCCAGCCTGGCCAGTACGGCATTCAACTGCACATCGCCGACGGATAAAGGTGCTAGCGCCTCGAACAGGCTTGCGCCAAGGTTGCAGAGTTCTCCTGCTATGCGTTGGCAGCGTCCGCAGTGGGAGACATGCAGGGAGACACAGGCCGACTGCGCCAGGGGCAGGGAGCCCGCGGAGTATTCAGTGATAAGGTCGAGATCTGGATGAAAATTTGTCATAGCATTATCTATCAAGTTGAATTTGTAGTTTCTGAAGGGCCAGGCGCACGCGTGACTTGACCGTACCCAGGGGGATGTCCAGTTCCCCGGCCACTTCAGTATGTGACAGTCCTTCCATGTAGACCTTCGCGAGGATTTGTGCCTGATCATTGGGTAGTTCCTTGATCAGCGCGCGAATGCGGTCTCTGCTGCGTTTTTGATGCAATACCATAAATGCTTCTTCACTCTCTTCCACACCGGAGACATCATCGGCCGACAGGGGGGTGTCGAATTTTTGCAGCCGACGGAACAAATCGGTCCGACAGTTACGGGCTATGGTATAAATCCAGGTACTGGCCCCCGCTTTCTCCGCGTTGAAAGCGCCGGCCTTTTGCCAGACCTTGAGCATGACCTCCTGTACCAGTTCATCGGCATGGTTGGCGGACAGGGTGGAACCGGATAGGGCAAACGCCTTCATCAATGGGGCAAAGTGGCGGAACAGGCGGGTGAATGCGGCCCGGTCCTGGTGGAGCGCGATCAGGGAGAGGCACTCGCTCCATTCGTCGGTGCGCATGCCCCCTGGCTCAACGGGTGAGCCGGATTCGCCATCAAAGTTGTCTGCCACGATAAACATTCTCGGGTTCCCGGTGGTTTGGGTAGTATACGCAGGAAACAGGAGATGGATCACTGGATTCGACCCGAAGTTGGAGCGACGCTTTGACAGGGCTGGGCTGCGGCAGGGTAAACTGCCCCGGTTGTGTCCGAAATTGATCCGGAATGCATCATGCGACGTAATCCTTGGTTGACAGGTGTCGCGCCACAGGTGGCCGTGCAGGGAGAGGATCACAAGCATGAGAGTCGCGGTTATCGGATCAGGCATCTCGGGGTTGGCCTGTGCACATTACCTGAGTAGCGAGCACGAGGTGTGGGTCTACGAAGCGAGCAAAAAGATTGGCGGCCACACCGCGACGGTGGATGTGCAACTCGGCACTCGGCGCTACGCTATCGATACCGGGTTTATCGTCTTCAACGACCGGACTTATCCCAACTTCATCGCCCTGCTGGACGAGCTGGGTGTCCCCAGTAAACCGACCGCGATGGGGTTCAGCGTGCGCGATCCGCGCTCCGGCCTTGAATATTCCGGTGCCAACCTCGATACCCTGTTTGCCCAGCGCCGCAACCTGTTGTCCCTGCCGTTCATTGGCATGATCCGCGATATCCTGCGTTTTAACCGCGCTGCGGTGGACGATCTGGACGCAGGAGACATTAGCGAGAGCGAAACACTGGGCGCCTATCTCGCACGCAATGCCTACGGTGACAAGTTCATCCACCACTACCTGGCAGCCATGGGCTCGGCGATCTGGTCTGCAGACTGCGCCACTATCCTGGACTTTCCGGTCAGCTTTTTCCTGCGCTTCTTCAAGAATCACGGTTTGTTGTCGGTTGTGGACAGGCCCCAGTGGCGGGTGATTGAGGGCGGCTCCAGGGAGTACCTTAAACCCCTGTGCGCGCGCTTTGCACAACGCATTGTCACCGGCAACGCGGTGGCCAGTGTCATGCGGCATACGGGACAGAATGTAACGCTGCGGATGGCAGATGGCCAGCGACTGCAGTTCGACCAGGTGGTGTTCGCGACGCACTCGGACCAGGCGCTGGCGCTGCTGTCTCAGCCTACTCCAAGTGAGAGCAGCATTCTGGGTGCTATCCCCTACCAGACGAACGACGTGGTCTTGCATACCGACGTGCGCATGCTGCCGCGCAACACCAAAACCTGGTCCAGCTGGAATTACACGCTGGGTCAGAGGGAGCAGCGCGCGGTGGTGACGTATAACATGAACATCCTGCAGGGCATTACAGCCCCGGAAACATTCTGCGTTACCTTGAATAATACGGCCGCGATCAATCCGCATAAAATCATCGGCCATTTTCAGTATGATCATCCGGTCTTTTCGGTCGCAGGCTTGGCCGCACAACGGCGCTGGGAGGAGATCAACGGCGCGGGCAACACCTGGTACTGCGGCGCCTACTGGCACAACGGTTTCCATGAGGACGGCGTGGTCAGTGCACTGCGCGTCGCCAACGCGTTGTGTCACCGGGCAAGGGCCGCAGCGTGAGATCGCGCATTTACGAGGGAGTGCTGCGGCACCGCCGGGTGTCCCCGCGTCACCATGAATTCCAGTACAGGGTGGCCATGCCTTACCTTTGCCTGGATGAACTGCCCGACATTTTTTCGACGACACGTTTCTGGTCTGCTCGTGGACCGGCTCTGGCCCAATTCCGGCGCAGTGATTTTCTGGGCGACCCGGACCTGCCACTGCAGGACGAAGTGCGGCGGCGCATTCGCGAGGAGACGGGCGCCTCGCACACGGGCCCGATCTACCTGCTGGCCAACCTGCGCTACTTCGGTTATGTGATGAACCCGATTGCCTGTTATTACTGCTTTAACGAAGACGAGACACGCCTTGAGTTTATCGTCGCTGAGGTCAACAATACCCCCTGGAACGAACGTCACAGTTACGTGCTGATCGGCCCTGATACGGGCCGCTGGTTGCGAACCGCCTTTGATAAGGAGTTGCATGTCTCGCCCTTCAATCCTATGGCGATGCGCTATCACTGGCGCAGCAATACACCAGACCGCCGCCTGGTGCTGCATATGGAGAACACTGCGGACGGTGACAAGGTCTTTGATGCCACGCTGGCGCTGTCAGCCCGCCCCATGACCGGCGCCAATCTGAATACATTGCTGTTCCGCTACCCAATTATGACGGCCAGGGTCGGCCTGGCCATTTACTGGCAGGCCCTGCGGCTGTTCCTGAAAGGGGTGCCGGTCCATGCACATCCTGGAAACCATGCGATAGGAGCAAGGAATGAATGACGTCAGCATAAGTACTTTGCGCATACCCCAGGCGCGTAGCGCGAGGATAGGGGAAAGAGTGGCCAGAGAGGCGGTGTTCAGACTGCTGGGTAAACTGCAGATTGGTTCGCTTACGTTGCACGAGGGCCCGCAGAGCCATCATTTCGGCAGTAGTGGCAAGCCGCAGGAGCCCCAGGCGGAAATGCATATTCACGACCCTGTCGTATACGCCCAGATGCTGACCGGCGGTTCCATTGCCGCCGGAGAGGCCTTTATCAAGGGCCTGTGGTCCTCGCCAGCACCAGTGGAAGTGACCCGACTGTTCAGTGCCAACCTGGCGGTACTGGACGGCTTTGAAGCGGGACAGTCCTGGCTAGTGAAGCTGGCGCTGAAGGTCGTCCATCGCTACAACCGCAATACGCGCAAGGGTTCACAGGACAACATTGCGGCACACTACGATCTGGGCAACGAATTTTTTCAACTGTTTCTCGACCCGACCATGATGTATTCGTCCGCTATATTTACCGATCAAGTCACCAGCCTGGAAGTCGCCTCCGAGACGAAGCTGGATGAACTGTGCCGGCAGCTCGAATTGGGCGCCGACGACCATTTGCTGGAAATAGGGACGGGCTGGGGTGGGATGGCGATACATGCCGCGAAGCATTTCGGTTGCCGGGTGACTACTACCACGATCTCGCGGGAACAGTATGCCCACGCTTGCGCCAGAGTCCGGGCAGAGGGACTAGAGCACAGGATCACCCTGCTGTGCGAGGACTATCGCAACCTCACCGGGGAATTCGACAAGCTGGTGTCTATCGAGATGATCGAGGCAGTGGGACACGAGTTTTACCAGGACTACTTCCAGACCTGCGCCGGTCTGCTCAAACAGCACGGCAAGATGGTGATACAGGCGATCACGGTGGCAGACCAGCGCTACCAGGCGGCGCGCGACTCAGTCGATTTTATCCAACGCTACATTTTTCCCGGTGGCTGCCTGCCTTCCGTTGCCGTGATGGCAGACCACATCGCATCGAATACCGATATGCAGATTGTTCACCTGCGCGACATCACGCATGACTACGCCACTACGCTGGCGCATTGGCGGAAACGCTTCCTGGCTAATCTGGACGCCGTGCGGTCGATGGGATTCAGCGAGGAGTTTGTGCGGATGTGGGAATTCTACCTGTGTTACTGTGAAGGCGGTTTTCGTGAGCGCATTATCAGTACCGTACAGTTGGCCTTTGCCAAGCCCGGCTATCGCTTTGCCAGCTCCACCAGCTCGACGGGCTGATAGAAAATGTCAGTAGGAAAGATCTGAAGAGCGGCCTTTCGCGTAACTAGAAAAGCGCCAACAATATGGGAGAGAAGCGATGGATGCCAATTCGCGTGCCCGCACCACCGCACTGGGCGGCCAGTTCAAGCCGGATGCACGTACACGCAGCGAGTTTTTGTCGTAAGTGAGGATTTCTGCCCCCACCAATATTGCCAACGCGATACTGTTCAATCTCAGTTGGATAGGCATTGTGCTGACCCAGTCGGCACTCATTGCGCCGGTTATAGTAGTCGTGCACCTGCTGCTACACTTTCGCATCATGGGTAAAGGCAAAGGCGAGCTGCGCCTGATCGTCGGGGCGACGCTGTGCGGGGCCGTCATTGATCAGCTGCTATTTAAATTCGGCGTTTTTAATATTGCCGGACAGCCTGCGCTGGCGCCACTCTGGTTGACGTGCCTGTGGCCTCTTTTCGCGACCACACTGATGCACAGTTTCGCAGCGTTCCAGAACAGGGTGTTGCTGGCCACCGTATTCGGGGCGGTGGGTGGCGTCTTGTCCTATAGCGCCGGGGTACGCCTGTCGGCGGTGGAATTTGGTTCGCAGCTATGGGGGCCTATAATAGTCGGCGTGCTTTGGGCCGTGGTTTTTCCCCTGATGTTGAAATGGTCCGCCAGCCTGAGTCGGCAACCCGATGCGCTGCAGTCGTGGAGCCCCCAGGTACGGCGCGCGTTTGACTGATGCGCTGTTAACGCCGCAATGATGAACCCGGTGATCTACTGGTTCCGCCAAGATCTGCGCCTGCGCGACCTCCCTGGCCTCACCGCTGCGTTAGCCACGGGCAGACCGCTGCTGACCTGCTATATCCTCGATGACGAGAGTCCCGGCCAGTGGTCCATGGGTGGCGCCAGTCGCTGGTGGCTGCACCACAGTCTGGCCGCACTGGCCAGCGAGATCGAAGGACTGGGTGGTCAGCTGCACCTGGTGCGCGGTCGCCCCGACCGGATTCTGGCTGACCTGGCTGAACAATGTGGTGCTGATCTTATCTGCTGCTCCCGCCAGTACGAACCGTGGGCACGCGAGTTGGAAGAGCGCCTCCATGTATCTCTACGCAGCAGGGGAGTGGAGCTTAAACGCTATGGGGGCTCTGTGCTGTTCGAGCCCGAAACAGTGCGCAACCTGGCGGGTCAGCCGTTCAAGGTGTTCACACCCTTCTGGCGCAAATGCCGCAGTTTACCCATCGCCACCGGATCGACTCCTGCGCTCAGCATCGGGACACGGCCTCGCGATGTTAAGCCAGCTGATTGCTTGCGCGACTGGCAACTCCTGCCCACCAGGCCCAACTGGGCGCAGGGCTGGGAACAACAGTGGCAGCCCGGTGAGCGGGGCGCGCAGCGGCGGCTCGACGAGTTTCTGCGAGGCGCTATTGCAGACTATGACGTAGGCAGGAATTATCCGGCGCGTAAAACGACATCGCGGTTGTCCGCACACCTGCATTTTGGTGAGATAGCACCCGCCCGGGTCTTTCACGCGGCGCAGCACGCTGGCGCCACCAATCCCGCGCTGGAGCAGGAGACGGAGAAATTCCTCAGCGAACTCGGCTGGCGTGAGTTCTCGTATCACTTGCTGTTGCATTTCCCGACACTGCCGGAGCAGGCCTTTAAAGCCGATTTTGCGGCCTTTCCCTGGGTGGGTGGTGCGCGGGAGCTGCGCGCCTGGCAACGGGGCCAGACGGGCTACCCGATGATCGATGCGGGCATGCGCGAACTGTGGCAGACCGGTTATATGCACAACCGGGTGCGGATGGTGACGGCATCATTCCTGTGCAAGCACCTGCTGGTGGACTGGCGCGCCGGCCAGCGCTGGTTCTGGGATACGCTGGTGGATGCGGACCTGGCCAACAATGCATGTGGCTGGCAGTGGGTCGCCGGCAGTGGCGCCGATGCCTCCCCGTACTTCCGGATCTTCAATCCGACGACACAGGGGCTGAAGTTTGATAAGGCGGGCGACTATATCCGGCGCTGGCTGCCCGAACTTGCGGCCTTACCGGATAAACACCTGCATGAACCCTGGACGGCGCCAGCGGAGGTGCTTCGCGACGGCGGCGTGACGCTGGGCGAATCGTATCCCTTCCCGATTGTGGAGCACCGCGACGCCAGGGCGGCAGCGCTGGCGGCTTACGCAGATCTCAAGCGTTACCAGGTCAGGTGACTACAGGCGACGGCGTGCGGCGAGCCACTGTTTTTGCTGCGACAGCACCTGGCGCGTGGCGGCGAACACGGTCATGCCCGGGGCGGCAGTGCCGGTGCGCCCCAGCGTATCCAGTTGCGCGTAGTACCAGTACTGCACACCAAAGCTCGCCAGAGTACGCAGGGTTTTGGAGCGATTGAGAAACTTGAGCCAGGGTGGAAAAAGTGCGAGCGTCGCTTCATAGCGCGGCAGTTCATCCTGGTCTACCAGCAGTCTGGCCGGTGCATCCGTGACCACACACAAAGGTCGCCCCAGGCCGATCAGATCGGCACCCCCAGCGGTAATGGCCTGCACCATCGCCTCGCGTCGGCGGAAACCGCCCGTTACCATGAGCGGAATGGAAACCCTGTCTCGCATGGCCAGCGCAAAGTCAACGAAATAGGCTTCACGCAGCAGAGTGGAGGGCGGCACCTGTTGTAGCTCTTCAGCTTCGAGACCCTCGACCCCCAGCAGTTTCGGTTGTTCGTACGTGCCGCCGGAGATTTCCAGCAGATCGATGCCCTCCACTTCCAGCCACTGCGCCACTTTCACACTGTCGGCAAAATCGAAACCGCCTTTCTGGAAATCAGCACTGTTGAGCTTGACCGCCACGGGAAAGTCCGGGCCAACTGCCGCGCGCACCCTCCTGACTGTATCCAGCAGCGCGCGGGCCCGATTGGCCAATGCGCCACCGTACTGGTCCGTACGCTGATTGCTGCGCGGACTGAGGAATTGCGACAGCAGGTAGCCGTGCGCGGCGTGCACCTGCACACCCGTGAAACCAGCGGCTTTAACGGCAGCCGCGCACATGCCAAAGCGCCGCACAATGTCTTCGATCTCGGGCACCGTAAGTGCAATCGGTTGGCCGAATTGTCCGCCGGGCAGTCCAAGTTTTATCGGGGACGGGGCCTTGGGATGTGGATTGATAATTTTCTGGGTCTGCCGGCCCGCATGGCTGATCTGCGCCCAGCAGTGATTGCCGTTGCGGGTGGCCGCCGCGGCCCAGCGCGCCAGCGCCGTGTGCATCGCAGTGTCCGGTGCGCGCTCAATCACTACATTGCCCGGGCGCTCCAGGTGCGCGCCATCGATCAGAATGTTGCCGGTCAGCAGCAGGCCGGCACCACCGTCACTCCACAGGCCATACAGGCGCTCCAGTTCTGCAGTGGGTACTCCGGCCGGGTTGGCCAGCCCCTCCGTCATGGCGGCCTTGGCGATGCGGTTGGGCAGGATGGCGCCGCAGGGCAGTGTGAGCGATTGCGCGAGGATGTCTGGCATGGGCTTTCCTTAAGAGTAGCGTGTAGTGCGACCGTATCGTGTCTCGATGTGCGGCCATGCTATCATCGACCCTTCCATAACTCGCTACCCAGACCGCCGCCCACAATGTCCACACTGCCATCCCGCGTGGCCCTGCGCACCCTGTGAGCCAGTACCGGCAGATAATTCTGCACGCCGGACTCAGCAAGACCGGCACGACCAGTATCCAGGAAAATTGCGAAAAATACCGGGCGCTGTTACAGGAGCGCGGCATTATCTACCCGCATTTTCACTTTGATGATCACTCCTTCGTCACGCACTCCATTCCGTTTACCATTGCGATCACCGGTCGACCCGGGAAACACGGTCTCATGCTGCGAGAGCGCTTCCCGACGAATGTCGACGAGGTGATGCGCAGCTGCAAGGAGCAAGTCGATCATGTACTGGAGGCAGCGCAGGGTGATACGCTCCTGCTGTCTACGGAACTCGTCGAGGGATTTGACGAGAAGGATATGGCGAGCCTGCGCGCCTACCTGATGCCGCGTGCAGAGCGTTTGCGTGTGCTGGCTTACATCCGCAGCCCCCAGAGTGGCCTGGAGAGCCTGTTTCAGGAACGCATCAAGATGGGAGGGCTGCCCGACCCGTGGCAATTCGCCGGGCGCGTGCGCCAGAAGTACGAGAACCTGCAGCGTTATCTTCCCGATGTGCTGGAAGTGCGCAGCTTTCACGATGCGATTCGCCACGACTACGGCCTGGTGGGATCATTCCTGTCCGTGGTGGGCCTGCCTGATGAGGATATCGCGAGTCTGGAGTTTGTCAGCAGGAACGAACGCCTGAGCATGGAAGCGTTCAACCTGATGTGGGCAATCAACCAGCGCTATCCACCACGGGACCAGAACATACATCAGGTCCCACGTCGGCCTCGCGACCTGGATGTGTTGGGGCAGTTGCCGGGCCCGGCCTTTCACCTGCGGGATTTTATGTCATCAGAGTTGCACCAGGTTTGCCTGGATGAAGCCGCCTGGCTGGAAGCCCGGCTGGGATTTCAGTTTCCTGACGAACTCCGTAGGGAAAATGAGCCATTGTGGCAGGAGCGCACGCTGGGCGTGCTGGAGGACACGGTGCGCGCGTTGCCCAGCCAGCCCATCGTACGGTGTGCGGCGAGTTTCCTGCGTGACCAGGCCAGAACTGCGCTGGTGTCGCGTCCCGAAACGGCGGCACAGCTCGATACGATTGCGCGCAACTTGTTGTCTGGCAGGCAATAACACGACTATGAACGCGCGATTCGACGGCACCCATAAAATCATACTGGTACAGCGCCAAACGCTGGCCTGGGAGGAAATGGATCACCCGCGGTTTCGCGAGCTATCCGCGCCATTTTGTCGCATGTGGGGTAAAGCGGACGATTTTGTATTCCGCTTGATGCAATTGTGGGATAGAACGTTTTCGATAGGCTATTTTGAGGTTCGCTACCGGCTAAAACAGATCGCACAATCGAATCAGCAATCACTGTCGGATATCGAATGTGTAACTTATCAGTCTTATCGCAACATTCCCGATGGCGGGCAATTCTATCTTTTTATCGACGACGATGACTGGTTAGCGCCCGATATAGGAGTGCGGTTATCTGCTTCCGAATTGCAATACTTCAATGGCTTGTTGTGGCAAGTGGCTGCTATCGGCGCGCCCAATGCACATGTGGCTGTTATCACATCGGGAAGCAACAGTTGTATGACGAATAACTATGCGATCAGCGGCCGCTGGTTGGGTGGCCTGAATCGGTTGCCCGAAGTCATTCAGCACGGTGCCGCAGTGAAGACATTCGAAGACCTTCAAAATGTAGGTCGGCTCGACCAGATCCTGAGTGTTACCAACAAGAGCCCTTGCTCGAGTGTGTTTCTGGCCAGGGGATTGCGTGGGGAGTTTGAGCCGGCCAAACTCGCTGATCTGGTTAATCGCTATGTCGTGAAAATGAAAGAAATTACACCACAACAGTTCGCTGCAATCAGCTGGGCGACTGGCTATATCGCTGAAACCCTGGCCTTGTTTGAGAGTGTTTTAGACAGCCAGAGAACAGGCGCGCTACGCACTATCGACAGCACTACCGACAGCACTACCGAGAGATGAGCGTTACAAACAGCGCCCGCGCACTTCAACCTCACCCGCATCGCTTGGGAAGGTGAGCGACAACACTCCCGTATTGGAATCGTAGCGCCACGCCGACGCGTCCAGCACGTTGCCACCGCTGCTCACTGAACAGGGCGTTAGCGGTTGTTCGAGTGTCTGCAGCGTGGCCTGCAGGTGCACGGTGCGCGACACGCTGTCGTCGATCGACAGGGTCCAGCCGTCAGAAGACTCGACACTCGTGTAGCTGCCGGTGTCGAAGAATCTGCCACCGCTTGCCCCGCGTGGAAACGCCAGCAAGTGGACCTGGTCATTCCGGTCGGCGAGTCGGATGATTGCCGGGTCGTCCGAGCCGTGCGCTGCCAGTGTGTAGACGTCAGGTGAGAGCAGGGGAATCACTGCGCCCGCGCGCACAAACAGCGGAATCTCCTCGCGCGGGGCGTCCACATTCACTTCCGCGCTCCCTGCATGAAGGCGCAACATGCCGAGTGAGAAAGCGCCCCTTGCCTCGCTGTAGTCAATCGATCGCCACCACTCAACCCAATCACCTTCAGGCAGGTAAAGCGAACGTTCCGTGGCGCCCGCACTGATTACCGGCGCCACCAGAATGTCCGGCCCGAACAGGTACTGGTCATCGCGGCCATGGGCCTGTTCGTCGGTGGGGTTCGTCAGCAGGTGATGGCGCATGATGGGCATACCGGTCGCGTAGTACTCCTCGGCGGCAGCCTGTATGTAGGGATACAACTGCGTATGTAATTTGGCGTACTTGCGCCACAGGTCGATATGCTCGGGTGTCCACGGCTGCGGACGGGGAGTGGAGACCAGGCTGAACCCGTCTTTCTGGCTGCGCATGATGACCGACAGTGCGCCAAATTCGATCCAGCGGTCGAACAGCTCGCCACTAAGGGCGTTAGGGGGGAAGGCGAAGAAGCCGCCGATATCGGAGCCCCACAGGCCGACCCCTGATGTGCCCATTGATAGTGCCTGGTACACGGAGGATTCCAGGCCGTCGAAGTCGAAACCCACCGTCGGGTCGCCGCCCCACACGATGGGTGAGCAGGCTGCCGAGCCTGTCCAGCCGGAGCGGACGAAGCGCGCCAGCGGTTTGCCCGCCTCCAAGGTCGCCGCAGCCACACCGCAGTGATAGTCGCGCGCATAACGATTGTGAAACGCCGTGCCGGTCACGCCGTCTGCGGCCACCGCGTCCAGCGGCGTATACTCCCCAAAGTCCTCCATCCAGCCTTCGTAGCCGTGTGACAGCGCCTCGTCGGTCAATGTCCGGTAGGCTGCAATGCCGTTGGGGGAGCTGAAATCGAACTGGCTGACGGTGAAGCTACTGGATGCCTGGTAGTTGTAGGTATAGGTGTCACCCGTGGCGTTCTTCAATAGCGCACCCAGGCTTTGGGCATTTTCAAATTCGGGCAGATAGTCGACGCAGATCATGGGATTAAAGTAAGTGTGCACGGCGGTGCCGGCGGCGTTGCGCTCGGCAGTTCGCTGTCGCATGGCCTCTTCATTGCCGCGCTGCGAGCCGCAGGGCAGGTAGTGCGTAAAAGTCGCGGTCACCGAGGTGGGTACATCCGCCGCGCGCAGCTCGTCGATGCGCGCATCGCTATCGGACTGTACCCAAGGGCCAAAAAACCAGGGAGCGTAGTCATGCGGCTGTCGTCCCACCGCTGCGGTGAAACGCTGCAGGGCATCCGCCGGTTGCGGTCCGGCGAACACGCGAAAGCGCATCTCGGCGGCCTCCACTTCTGCGGACCAGCTGGCGTCTGTGCCACTGTCCAATTGGTGATAACTCATTTCATCGTTGTCCAGCAGCACGCCGTAGCCGCGCGAGGACAACAACCAGGGGATGGGAAAGTAGGTGGTATCGGGCCGCCAGCGCACGCCCCAGGGTGGCACAAACAGGTTGATGAGAGAGTACTCGGAGTCCTGGTACGGTCCTTCGGCGACATAGTTTTCGATGACATTGCCGGCCTGGTTGACGGCGTTGCCGCGCTCGCCAAAACCGAGAAAGCGTTCACCCGCGCTGGTAGCAAACGCGATGCTCGACGCCTGCACGGCGCCGCCTTGCGCGTGCACCGAGATCGCAATTACGCCATCGCTCTCGGCGCGCGCCCGCACTTGCAGCGTCCACGCCGGGTCCGTGGTGGCGACAGTGCCGACCCATTCATCGCCTGCCATCGCGGCGGATTTCAACTCGGTGGCGCGGACCCAGCCGGTCTCGCGGTGGGGCGGCGTCGGCGGTTCACCCATTTGCAATGGCGCCAGGGCGGCGCCATCCCCACTGCCTGCCGCGGCAGGTCCGGGGTAGATACCCAGGCTTCCGACCCGGCCTGTGCCGGTATCCGACAGTTCGGTCAGTACCTCGTTGCCCGCCTCGTCCTCGAAGCGCATGCCCCAGGGCGAGGCGGTGACCAGCAGGCGCAGGGCGCCGGCGTCCACCGCCAGCGCTGTGGATGGCGCGGTCGTTGAATTCGTGTTGGAGGAGTCGCAGGCGGTCAGCAGCGCCGCCAGGGTGCAGGCGAGCCACCAGCGGCCCATGCGCTTATTCGCCCTCGCGGTAGCTGTCGATCGCCGGGCAGGCGCAGAACAGATTGCGGTCGCCGTAGACATTGTCGACGCGGTTGACCGGCGCCCAATACTTGTAACGCCGCAGGGATGGTAACGGATAGGCGGCTTGCTCGCGGTCGTAGCGATGATCCCAGCTGTTGGAAGTAACATCAGCCAATGTGTGTGGCGCGTTGGTCAACGGATTGTCCGTCGCATCCAGTACACCGTTTTGTACCGCGTGGATTTCCGCGCGGATCGCAATCAGCGCGTTGCAGAAGCGATCCAGTTCCGCCAGTGATTCCGATTCCGTAGGTTCCACCATCAGGGTGCCGGCGACCGGGAAGGACATGGTCGGCGCGTGAAAGCCGTAGTCGATCAGGCGCTTGGCGATATCCTCTTCCGACACGCCGCTCGCCTCCTTGATGGGGCGGATATCGAGTATGCATTCATGCGCCACCGTGCCGCTGGTGCCGGTGTACAGAATCGGGTAATGCTCCTTGAGCCGATGCGCAATGTAATTGGCGTTGAGAATCGCCACCTTGGTGGCGAGTGCCAGGCCCTCGCCGCCCATGAGGGCGATATACGTCCAGGAAATCGGCAGGATGGACGCGCTGCCGTAAGGCGCGGCTGAGATCACGTCGTTGTTGGCATTCAATCCGGCGATTGGCACCACCGGATGGCTGGGCAAGAAGGGCTGCAAATGCGCACCCACGCCGATCGGACCCATGCCCGGTCCGCCGCCGCCGTGGGGAATGCAGAAGGTCTTGTGCAGGTTGAGGTGGGATACGTCGGCGCCAAATTTGCCCGGCGCGGCGATTCCCACCAGCGCGTTCAGGTTGGCGCCATCCACGTACACCTGGCCGCCGTGGCGATGGACGATGTCGCACACTTCAATAATCGATTCCTCGAATACCCCATGGGTGGACGGGTAGGTGACCATGATGCAGGCCAGGTCATCCGTATGGCGTTCCGCCTTGGCGCGCAGGTCCGCCAGATCGATATTGCCCAGCGCGTCGCAGTCCACGATGACCACCCGCATGCCGGCCAGTGCCGCGCTGGCGGGATTGGTGCCGTGGGCAGAGGAGGGGATCAGGCACACGTCGCGCTGCGTGTCGCCGCGGCTTTCGTGGTAGCGTCGAATGACCAGCAAGCCGGCGTACTCGCCCTGCGAGCCGGCGTTGGGTTGCAGGGAGATGGCGTCATAGCCGGTGCATTCAATCAACATCCGCTCCAGCTCTGCCAGCATGGCGTCGTAACCTGCGGTCTGGGCAGCAGGCGCGAAGGGATGCAGGCCGGCGAATTCCGGCCACGTCACCGGCAGCATCTCGGTGGTGGCGTTAAGCTTCATGGTACAGCTGCCCAGCGGAATCATCGAGCGATTGAGGGCGATGTCCTTGTCTTCGAGGTAGCACATGTAACGCAGCATCTCGGTTTCCGAATGGTAGTTGTTGAACAGTGGGTGTTGCAGGAAGTTCAGGGGGCGCAGCAGCGCGTCGGGTATCCCGGCGTTTTCGCGCACTTTCGTATCAACATGCTCCACCGTGGGCAGTGTGCTGTCAGCGGTAAATGCGGCCCACAGGGCTGCGATATCCTGCGCGGAGGTGGTTTCGTCCAGGGCGATGCCGAGGCGATCCGCGCCGATGATGCGCAGGTTGAGGCCCGCGGCCAGTGCGCGCTTGACGATGGCCGGTTGTCGCTCGCCCACGGTGTAGGTGAGGGTGTCAAAAAAGTGGGCGTTATCTGCCTTGAAGCCCGCATCTTCCAGACCCTTCGCCAGGATGCACGCCAGGCGCTGGATGCGGGTAGCGATACGGCGCAGCCCATGCGGCCCATGGTACATGGCATAGAACGTGGCCATGATGGCCAGCAGCGCCTGGGCGGTGCAGATATTGCTGGTGGCTTTCTCCCGGCGAATGTGTTGTTCCCGTGTCTGCATGGCCATACGCAGCGCCTGGTTGCCGCGCCGGTCTATGGACACCCCGATAATGCGACCAGGGGTGGAGCGTTTGTAGGCATCCCGCGTCGCGAAGTACGCCGCGTGCGGTCCGCCGAAACCCATCGGGACGCCGAAGCGCTGGGTATTGCCCACCACCACATCCGCGCCCATGGCGCCAGGCGATTGCACCAGCAGCAGGGCCATGATGTCCGCTGCCACCGCAACCAGCGTGTTGGCCGCGTGGGCGCTTTCCACCAGGGGCGAGATATCCTCCAGATGGCCGTAGGTGCCGGGGTACTGCAACAGCAGGCCGAAGGCCTCGGTGTGGCCCAGCAATGCAGTGGGGCTGCCCACGACGACCTCGATATCCAGCGCCTCGGCCCGGGTTTTGACCACGGCAATGGTCTGCGGGTGGCAATCGTTGGCGATCAGGAAGGTCGAACTGCGGCTTTTCTTATTAACCCGCTGCAGCAGGGTCATGGCCTCAGCGGCCGCCGTAGCTTCATCGAGCATGGAGGCGTTGGCCAGATCCATTCCGGTGAGGTCCAGAATCATCTGCTGGAACGTTAGCAGCACTTCCAGGCGGCCCTGGGAGATCTCGGGTTGATAGGGCGTGTACGCGGTGTACCAGCCCGGATTTTCCAGCACGTTGCGCTGTATGACCCCCGGTGTAATGGTGTCGTGGTAACCGGTGCCGATGAAGGAGCGGTTGACGATATTGCGACTGGCCAATTCGCGCAGGCGTGCGATGACCTGCTGTTCGGTCTGGGCGCCGGGCAATTGCATGGGCTGTTGGCGACGGATGGCGGTGGGGACAGTGTCGTCGATCAGCGCGTCCAGGCTGTCATAGCCGATGGCGCGGGCCATGTCTGTTTGTTGTTGTGCCGTCGGCCCGATATGGCGTTGGATAAAGTCGGAGTGGTTTTCCAGGTCAAACAGGGACTGACGGGTCATGGGTGCTCCGTGGGTTGCAATCGATGGTTATGCTGCGGGCGAATTTTTCAACGACAATGGTAGCAAGACAGGCCATTGGCGGGCAATAATTTGTCTTCAGGCACTGACATCGCCGCCGTATTCTGCAGACTTGCCTTTTGGCGTCAGGGCAGGTATCACTGGGCAGGTTTCATGCGCGAGGAAGCAATTTTGTTGGATATTGTAACGCCGGAATCGGTGGGCATCGACAGCGGGCAATTGTCCCGGGTGAGTGAACATCTGGGCAAGCGTTATGTGGCGCCCGGCAAGATACCCGGCAGTATCACACTGGTCGCGCGGCGCGGACAGGCCTGTTACCTGGATGTACAGGGCTGGCGCGATGTGGAGCGGCGTACTCCCATGACGGCGGACAGCATCCTGCGCATCTACTCCATGTCCAAGCCGATCACCTCGCTGGCCATGATGACGCTGTACGAGCAGGGCCTGTTTTCGCTGGATGATCCAGTGCACCGTTTTATTCCCGCCTGGCGCAACCTGGGCGTGTGGACGGCCGGCTCCTATCCACTGTTCGCCACTGTGCCGCCCCAACGCCCCATGACAATCCGCGACCTGCTGCTGCACACCAGCGGCCTGACCTACGATTTCCTGCGCGCCTCCAATATCGATTATGCGTATCGCAAATTGCAAGTGGGCCTGGTGCGACCGGGCTACACCCTGCAGGACATGATCGACCAGCTGGCACAACTGCCACTGGAATTTTCACCTGGCGAGCGCTGGAACTATTCCCTGGCCACGGATGTGCTCGGTTACCTCGTGGAAATCATCAGCGGGAAAACGCTGGCGGACTACCTGCGCACGGTGATTTTCGATCCGCTGGGCATGACCGACACCCACTTTGACATTCCATCCGAGAAAGTGGAGCGCTTCGCGTCCTGCTACACGCGCAACCTGAACAAGCAGATGGAACTGAGCGACGATAGCCAGGACAGCGAGTTTGCAAACAGGACCTTTTGTTCCGGTGGCGGCGGTCTCGTGTCCACCGTGGGTGATTACTACCGCTTCTGCCGGATGTTGCTGGACGGTGGCAGCCTGGATGGAGCGCGCATTATCGGTTCGCGCACCCTGGCATTCATGACCCGCAACCACTTGCCCGGCGGCGCGGATATGGCGGCGCTCGCCACCGGCGGATTCAGTGAGACGTCCAATGCCGGCGTGGGCTTCGGCCTGGGCTTTGCGACGAAACTGGACCCGGTGCGCAATGGCTATCCCGGTTCGACCGGCATTTTTTTCTGGGGCGGAATGGCCAGCACGCTGTTCTGGGTGGACCCGCTGGAGGAGCTCGTGGTGATTTTTATGACGCAGCTGACGCCGTCCAGTACCTTCAATTTCAGGGGACAATTGGAAAATATCATTTACGGCGCACTGATTTGACGGCATCGCCTCACGCCGCGATGATGCGCTATGGCACGCCATGGCACTGGGTGTGTCCGGTATGGCCTACAGCTTCTAAAGCCGCGATCAGGTAGCCAGATTCTCGCCGCCGTTAACTACCAGATTGTTCCCGGAGACGTGCGTGGGCATGTTTGCCAGCAGGTATACCGTCCGGGCCAAATCCTGGGTGCTCAGGAGTTCACGGTTCGGTGTTGCATCCCTGATACGCTCCACCACGCGTTCGTCGACATCCGCGTTCATATTCGTCGCCATAAATCCGGGCAGTACGTTGTTAATCGCCACTCCGAAACTGCCAAATTCAGCGACCCAGGACCTGGAAAGTTGCATGATATAGGCTTTTTCGGCCGCGTAGATGGACATGCCGACCGGTGGCCTGTTTACAAGCGCAGACGACAAAATATTGATGATCTTTCCCGCGCGACGTTTTTTAAATTGCCGCAACAGCTGTTGGCTCAGTTCAACCACTGGCGCAATATTCGTGTCGAAGCTTGCCATTATTTCCCCGCGTTCAAAACGGTGGAAATGCTTGCGTGTGAGATTCAGCCATGCGTTGTTTACCAACAGGTCGGCCTCGAACGCCAGGCACTGCGGCACCAGCCTTGCGATATCTGTGCTGGCGCTAAAATCGCACTGCAGGGCTGTGACATTCGCAGCTGAGGATAACGCGTCCAGGTTATCCCGGGATGTTTTATGGTAGGTGAACAGCACTTTGCTCTGCGCGTCGAGTGAGAACCGCTCCACCATCGCTCTGCCCAGTCCTGATCCGCCGCCGGTAATGATCACGTTCATAGCATTTTTACTTGCAGGAGTCCCCGGGCTTTTGTCTCAGCGCCCGCGTGGAATTTAAACTTCAGCTCGATGACGCCGGTCTCCTCAAACACGCCGGAGACCGTGGCGGAGAGCTTGAGTGTTTCGCCCCGGTAAACCGCATGGCTGAAATTGATTTTTTGCGACAGAATGGCGACGTTCTTGACCGGCAGCATTTCACCCACCAGATAGGACAGGTATCCGGACAGCACATTGCCGTAGACAACCCTGTCCCTGAAACCGTGATCCCTGGCAAACCCGGTGTCAGTGTGCAGCGGGTTCTGGTCGCGAAACAATTGCCCGAAACCGGTCACGACCTCCTCGGTCACGTGGAATTCGCGTTCAAAAATCTGGCCGGGACTAATTGGCATTTAGCTTCGCAACGATCGCATCGCACATTTCACCCACGTTCGCATACCCCTGTATCTCGTTGCCCTTGAATCGCACCTTGAAACCTTTTTCGATGGCGACCAATAATTGAATATGCGTCAGGGAGTCCCAGTCATCGACGTCGTCTGCCGTTGTCTGCCGTTCGATAGCGAGGCCCTCATCGTCGAGCACTTCCTGGAATATCCTGCTGACGTCCTTCAGGACCTGATCACTGTTCAACTTCACGCTCCGATGATTAGTTTTGGATGGATAAAGCAGGCGGTTTCAGGAAGTTTGCCCGCATCTATAGACCATGCATTGTCCGCATGCTGAAACCCAAATTCCGCAAACAGGTCTTTGACCAGTACATTCTTTTCCGTGGGCAGATACTCGCCCACCAGCGTGGCTTTTTGGTGGGTTTGCGCAAGGTTCAGCATGTGTGTCAGCATGAAGGCCTCCAGCCCCCGTTTTAAAACCCTGCAACTCATAATCCAGGTGTCAATAAACATGTCCTGCTCGCGCTTTTTTAAAATGAACAAGCCGACGATACCAGAGTCGCCAAATTTATCGCGCAGCCTAAAATACCGCGTGAGGTAATCTCTGGATTCTGCAATTTTTTTTATATCGCTCTCACTATAACGTATGGTGCGGACATTAAACTGGTTGGATCTTTGTGTGAGTTGAGCAATCCTGGGAAAGTTAATGGCGGTAAAGTGACCGAATTCTGACACCATTTCAAGGTTTTCCAAAAATTCGTCATGGTTACGACATTTGACCTTATGCCCATCACGAATAACTTCATTACGGTAGTACTCTATCCGGTTTGCGTCTTCCTCTGAAAACGATGTTGACTCAAACAAATTGAGACTTTGCAAATAAGACAGATATTCAAACGGATCTTCGGGTAGGTCTGGCACCGTAATCTCTGGAATATCGCTTGAAACGACAGCTCGTTCGACCGGATTGTCATCCACAAAAACGATTGAGTTAAACCCTATATTCAATACACTTTGAATATACCGAATGTTGTCAGCCTTATTCTCCCAATTCGCTATGAATATGGCGAAATCTTGCAGTTTTAAGATCATCTCCGGGTGTCTTTCGAAAACCTCCCTCGCAATTGACTCGGTGTTTTTGCTACAGACAGCCAGGATGATGCCGCTCTTCTTGAGTTCTAAAATCCACTTTTGAATCTTTAGATACGCCTTACCCAGTCCATGGCCGCCAATTTCGATGCCCTCCAATCCATCGTCCCCAATGACGCCACCCCATAATGTATTATCCAAATCCAGGATAATACATTTGTTAACATTCCCGGAAAGAGCGCGCATAATTTGCACGGTGTTATTAGCGAAAAATGGGATAAAATCGGTATTAAAATCCATATCAAACGAAGTTTGAAATCGAACATCTTTACTCTGATTTTCACCAATTATTCTTTGCAGTAGAGAAATGTCGTTCAAAAAAACACCGGGAGTAGAAGAAATACTCTGTGCCAATAAGTAATTCAGTTTGCGCAGTTGAAAGATAAGAGAATGTTCAATTGTTCCACCGAAATTACCGTAGACTCCATCAGAAAATTCGCAATAATTAGTCTGAATCACCCGGGCACTGGTATTGGCCAAAACCTGCCGCCATATTTCATTTATTTTTGATAAAGTGTTTTCGGCAAATAGCTTACGCTGGTCTGTTGTGAGTTCATAAAACTCACTTTGTAGTTCCATGGAGCCAGGAATAACCAATAGGAAATCAGGATCAAATTGGTAAAGATCCGAATCCTGGCTATATATTTCTGATTCTATCTCACTGTAAGAGTAAGACTTAATTTCAAAATTCCATTTTGATTCAAAACCAAGTCCTTTTAGCGACTGGGTAATTAATTGCGTGGATTGCCAGGAAAGAACGACGAGCTTTATCGGTTTAAAACCAGAATAATCCCCCTTCAAGTTCATTTTCAACCTTGCAAATGATGGGATGTCTTTATTAGTAAACACTTTCTAAACGATCCTTTAGTTTTCGTAGCATGGCCATGCCAATAACCCCGTCCGCTACCCGGTGGTCAAACGCCAAACACAGTTTGAAGTCGCCAGACTTTTTATTTACAGTGCATATCCCCAATATCGCTGACTGAAAGATGTTGAGAGTTGGGATCATGTCAGTAGCCCCTAAACTGGACATGTCTGAAATTGAAAACGTAATATCCCTGAAGTGTTCTTCAGCGAGTTCGTCTCTGAGGTAACATAAAGCTAAATCTTTGACGGTAGCTGAGAGTTCTTTTAAATTTATTTTATTAGCCTGTGGTAAAGCTACTATCTTTAGTCCCTTCCCGCCGATATCCAACGCAAGACCCAGAGTCAACTGATCGTAAAAGTAAGTTTCGCCAGCAAAAAAACAAGCGTTTAACTGTGGGTAATCCATCAAGATCCTGGACAATTCATAAGTGACTAACTCGCCCAGGGTAATCGATATTTTGTCATTGTTCTTATAGCCGTCAATTTTTGCTTGTACTGGATCGAAGTCGATATTAATGGCTACCATGCTATAAACAGTCTGGCTGGCTGAGTAAGACAGCTGTCTCGCTTCAAAAAGCTTGGCCAGTTTGATTGCGCGTTTATTCGCAATATCCTTTTTAGGAAAATCGAAATTCCAATCCAATTTAAAAAGAGTGTTTGATCTAATTTCTTTGGCAGCGAGTTCCCGACTCAGGTATTCAATGAGGGAGCCCTCATCGGCTGCATTGAGCTTTTCTCCCGATATGGCTGCAATGGCAATTTCGTGATTGAGCAAATGTTCAGTCGTAAGTTGGTGGGAGTAATAAAGCCAGCCATCATGTTCGCTAACAAGTTCATTGATGACTTTTTCAGTTTCAACTGTTAAATAGGCATCTCCCTGGCCGATCTTTGAGGCGCTGGGCAGCAGCCAATGCACAATCTTTCCCACAAAAGGTGGGTATGAATCAGCGCGGGGTAGATAGAGATACTTCAAAACATCCTCGTAACATAAGCAATGGTTTATTCAGGTAGCGCCAATAATACGAGATTACTGGCAGAATACTACCAAGATAGGATTTCCGCACCAACTAGACTACAATTGATTGTAGCGGTATCTCTTTCTGAGCAGCCGTAATAACAGTTCGCCGGGCGCAGTGGTATCTTCATGAATGCCAAACTTTTCTTTGGGGCCAGTACGGGGCGCACCGGGACTATGTACCTTGCTAACTGCCTGAATGCTGAGGTGGGTTGTACCTGTGTTCACGAAGGATTGATGCGTCACCGCGAGACGCGTGGCGAAATGATTCTGCCCTATTTGACCCTGGAAAATCGCATAGGCTACGAGTGGCCTGAAAAGGCGCAGGAGATCATTAATACAAAGCGAGGAATACTTGAACAAATGGACCTGCGTGATGTATCTCATTTTGGAGATATATCCTATAACTACAGCCCATTCCTGGTGCCGCTGTCGATCCGGTTTCCCGCCGCCAGGTTTTTCGTCATTTTTCGGGATGGGCGGAGTTTCGTGCGCTCGACAACCGTCCTGGAGGGCGAGGACGAAACGCCGGTGGGGTGGCCGCCTGAGGATAAGGAACTGAGCAAGCTGGAGGAATTTGTTTCACTGGGACGGCTGCAACCGAGGAGGGGCTCTGTCCTCGCAGGCAAATGGGCCACATGGAGCGCATTTGAGAAAAATGTCTGGCTCTGGGCGGAAACCAATACCATGCTCCTGGATTCCGTCGAAGCAATAGATGCTGATCGTTGCCTGGCTTTAAAGTTTGAGGACTTAGTGTCAGACCCTCTGCGAATCTTCACTCAAATGAGGAGTTTTCTTGGTTTCGAACAGCCATTGTCTGAGGAGGTAAAAGGAGTGCTCTTATCGTCCAGGATTAACGCCAGAAAGGAGTATGGACTGCCTGCCTATGATGACTGGTCGGAGTCCCAGAAAGCGCATTTTGACTGCTACGCGGGAAGTGTTATGGATCAACTGGGGTACGTCTATGAGTGACGATATCTATGAGAGAGTTGCAGGTGTTTTTCGACCTATACTGTCTGACAAGCAGTTCCAGGCTTTTCAACCGGAAGCAACAATGGATGACATAGACGGTTGGGATTCAATGACTCACCTGGCGATTATCGTGGGGCTTGAGGCCGAATTTAATCTACGAATAGATGGCTTGGATGCCGCCAGCATGATTTCTGTGCCCAGTATACTCGAGTACCTCCGAGCTCAAACATGAGTTGCGCCCGGGGAATTACTTCTGACGTGTTGTTCAGTGTCGAGGTCAGTGGCCGGTCTACGCATATGTGCAGCGCTTAAACCCTAATACCGCCATTAGAGAATTAAAATTGCGATTGGGAAAAACGGTTTGCCTGTTGCTGATTCTGCTCGCCAGCGCAGTTTTTCTATACCTTTCCTTTCAACCGCGAGCACGTTTCGGCGACCCGGCCACACAGATCATGAAGGTCCCGGGCGGTCATCATTGGTTTGACTGCTATCACGACCGTATTTATTTGGGCAACTCGAAATCGGACGTATTGTTTTTCGGCTCATCGCGCACTCGACGTGCCATCGACGCTGATCTGGTGAGAAATGCCTACGAGTCGGTAGTGGGAGAGACGCTGGACGTGTATGCCTTCCATACACCCTGGTCCAATCCCGAGATCATGTACTTTTTTTTCCGGGATTATCTGGCCAACAATCAGGCTCCAAAAATGGCTTTCTTTGAGCTGACACCAGTGGCAAAACTTCCGCGCCCCATCAGATATACCCACCCATATTTTGCCGATGCGGCCCCGCTGTACCTTTACCTGGATGTACTGAATTCGTGGGACTTTGTGCGACACAAAGTTTTTGCTATCAGTGACTTTTTGCATCTGCTGATTCGCCACATCGATCAGAATCTTTCCCGGTTGATGGTTGCAGAATTCCAATATTTAGTACCGAAGGGGAACAACTGCCCGAAGCAGGTGAACCCAATCCCCTCGACGGCCACTGTCGCCCATAACGACTCCTTTGAACAGTTGCTTGATGCCGCATTGTCAAGAACCGCACCTGACATTGCTTCAAACCGGATTGGCACGCCGGAGAGTTTGCTCGAAACCTATGAGGGTAATGCAAACATGACAGAGGTGACAAAACTGGCGATAAAGAAATTTGGGAATTCAGAGAATTCGCCCGTTCAGGGACATTTCTGGAGACGGGGAGCACCCGCTTCACGAAGCTTGGACTACTACCAGCGGATAGTGGCGCTCGGCAAGGCGCATAACGTGAAAATCGCCTTTTACTTCCTGCCTGATCTCTTGTCTCCCAAACCGCCGAGTGCCCAGGTGAAAGAAATGGCCAAAGCTCTGGATGCCCCCCTTTACCTGTTGCCCTTTCAGTCGGTCAAGGTGTCCTATCACCACTATATTGACCCGACCCATGTTTCCGACGAGTTCACTCCGGTTTACTCGGTCTGGTTCGCCAGCCTGATCAACAAGGTCAAGGAAGGCTGATGCTCGAGATCACCACGGCGATATTCCTGACACTCGTAGGTTCAGCGTTCTACCATCTCATTCCTCAGGGAAAGTTGCGCCTTCGCATGGGTTGGGTGGCTATTGTCTCGTTTGTGATTGTGTTCGCGTATTATCCCCTCGCCGCTTTGTTTGCCACGGGCGCAGGCATCCTGTCGTGGTTGTTAGCCTTATTGGGACGACGGCATGCGGCGGTCCGAAAATACGGGCCGTTCAGCCTGATTGGGATACTTTTGCTGTTCAGTTACGAGGATATCCGGGTCGCCACCGATAGTTACAGCAAAACGCTGCTGCAGTTCGGCATGTCGTTTTACATGCTACGACTTTACTTGGCCCTGCGCACCGCGGCTGCCAGGACGCAGGTAGTCAGACTGGAAGAGTTTCTCGCAATCGCGCTGTTCTTTCCGATATTTCCTGCCGGCCCTATCTGCGCCCAGGAAGCGTTCACTCGCAGTGCCGTACTGAACAGACCCCTGGTGCAGAACTATCTGCTGGGCTTGCTCCGTATCGGAATCGGCATTTTCGCCCTCTATTTTGTCACTAAAGTGATCACGCGGCTTACCGCGCCCCTGATTGTGCTGACCGGATTGGATACTGCCTGGCAGGACATGGGGTGGGTCAACACCTATCTGGTCATGGTGCTGAAATTTCTGTTTTTATATGCCAATTTTGCTGGCTACACTGAGATCGCCATAGGCCTGGGCCTGTTTTTTGGCTTTCAGATTCCGGAGAATTTCAAGTACCCGTTTCTTGCCTCCAATATCCAGAATTTTTGGCAGCGATGGCACCTCTCCCTGTCGAGATTTATAACTACGCAAATTTATCTGCCCCTCATGCTCACATTGCGTAAGCCCAGGCTGAGCATGTTTCTGGCCTTCGCAATAGTCGGCATGTGGCATAAAATGAACCCCCAATTTCTGGTGTGGGGCGTGGGTCACGGCACTATGCTGGTGGCCTATATGACCCTGACAGGCAGTGCCGTGCACACAGCGTTGGTTTCCCGGATACACCCTTGGGTCTGGACGGTGGTTTCATGGCTGCTGACGATGACTCTCGTGTCCTTCTTTTCTGTTTTCGCCGATCAGCCGAGTCTGGCACAGTCCCTGGCGTTAACCCGTTCACTTGTCCCTGGATGGTAATATGATCAAGTCCGCGTTTAGTGCTTTCGCCAGATTGTGTGGCACGAGTGAGAAAGAGGCTGCCCTGTACCTGGTGTTGTCAGCCTGCGGCTGGCTTTTTTTCGCCTACCAGTACCTCTATCAAATCGGTCTGGGAGCGGCCATACCGAAGTACGCTGGTTATTGATTTGCTGGAGCCTGCTTCCTGCAACCTTTTTCCGAACGAGCCGAAACGGTATTTACATTTTGATAGCAGTATTTCTCATTTGTTGTTGCGTATGAGAATGATTCTCACTAATATCCCTCGCATTATCCAGAATAATGTCATTGCGAGGGAAGAATATGAAGATCAAAAAACTGACGACGGGGCTGGTGTTTGGCCTATTTTCGACCGCGGTCGCGGCGGCGCCTACACCCACTCTGGAAGAGATGTGGGCCATGATACAACAGCAGCAGGCTGAGATTGCCCAGCTCAAGGCGCAGCTGGCGACAACAGATAAGGAGATCAAGGAGACTGGCATCAAGGTTGAGGCCACGGCGAGCGCGGTAGAGCAAGGCACGGCGGCGGGCGGGCAATCACTGGCTTCGAGCTGGACCGAGCGCACGCAGATTGGCAGCTATGGCGAGATGCACTACAACAATCTCGACGACAAGAACAACAATGGTGGCGACAAAGATGAACTGGATTTCCACCGCTTTGTGTTCTACCTCGGGCACGAATTCACTGACACCACCCGTATGTTCTCCGAAGTGGAACTGGAGCACGCGGTAGCCGGCGAAAGCGAGAACGGCGAGGTCGAACTGGAGCAGGCGTATATTGAACACGACCTGAACAGCACCACGCAGATGAAGGCGGGCCTGTTCTTGATCCCCGTCGGCATTCTCAACCTGACCCATGAGCCGGATACGTTTTACGGCGTCGAGCGCAACAATGTCGAGAGAAACATTATTCCGACCACGTGGTGGGAGGGCGGCCTGGCACTGAACGGCGAAATCGCGCCGGACTGGAGTCCGGGCTGGAGTTACGAGACCGCGTTTACCTCCGGCCTGAAGCTCAACGCCGACGAGGGACAATTCAAGATCCGCGACGGGCGCCAGAAGGTGTCTGAGGCCGATGCGTCCGACCCAGCCTACACCGCCAACTTGAAGTACACCGGCATCGCTGGCCTGGAGCTGGGAGCTACCTTGCAGTATCAGGTGGACATCTATCAGAACGACTACATAGACGATGTCGACGCAATGCTCTACGCGGCGCATGCGGTCTATAAAACCGGTCCCTTTGGTCTGCGCGCCGTGGCGGCTTCATGGGATATCGACAATGCGATCAACAATATTAAGACCGGTGCCGACAAGCAGGAGGGCTGGTACCTTGAACCTTCCTGGCTGCTGCAGCGCGACCTGGGTATGTTTGCCCGCTACAGCGAGTGGGATAACCAGGCCGGCAGTAACGGGGATGCGCAGTTTAGCGAGTGGAATGTTGGGGTGAACTACTGGCTGGTGGAACATGTTGTGTTCAAGGTTGATTACCAATGGCAGGATGCACCCGCCGACCAGAAAGAGCTGGATGGCCTGAACCTGGGGGTTGGCTGGAGTTTTTAATGGCTGCGACCTGCAAGATCGGACGGCTGTGCCGCGCTGGGATGGCTGCCATCGTAATGATGGCGGCCTCTTCTGCTTTTGGTGAGGAGTATCTGGAGCGCGATGCATTTCTGCGACTGGCCTTCGGCGACACACCACCCCAGATGCACACGTTGTGGCTTACCGACGAGACGCGCGCAGCTGCCAAAGCTGCGGTTGGTTGGGCGCCCGCCGCGCTGCGTCTGCGCTATTGGCAGGCGGGCGAGCAAACCGCCTGGATACTCGAGGACATTGGCAAGGATAAGCCGATAACCCTGGGCGTAGTCGTCGCCGCTGCTCGCATCGAGCGGGTGGAAGTGCTGGCCTTTCGCGAAAGTCGCGGCTGGGAGATTCGCTACCCTTTCTTTACCAGCCAGTTCGGCGGGTTGAGCCTGGCTCCCGATGGTTATTTGTCCGAGCACATCGACGGCATCACCGGCGCGACACTTTCAGTGCGCGCGGTCGAGCGCATGACGCGACTGGCGCTGTGGCTGGATGCGCAGGTGCAAAGCTGATGCAACGTCGTCCGCGATTGGTGGGTTTGCTCTGGCGCTGGCACCGACGGCTTGGGGTGCTGGCCGCGTTCTTCGTGCTGGTGTTGGCGATCACCGGTATCGTACTGAACCACACGGCGGAGCTGGGACTGGACCGCCGCTTCGTCGACTGGCCCTGGCTCGCCCAAGCCTATGGCGACGATTCGGGCCAACTGCCCGCGTTCCAATTGGGCGGGCACTGGTTGTCGCGAGCGGCTAACGGTCGCATCTATTTCGATGCACAGGACGTTGCGCCCTGCAATGGTCCACTCGTTGGTGCCGTGGCCTCGGGCGAGTTGCTGTACGTCGGTTGTGCCGAGGAACTGCTGCTACTTACCGGTCGTGGCGAGTTGGTCGAGTCGATCAATGCCAGCACCGGACTGCCGGTGCCGCTGCAAGCGATCGGACTTATAGAGAGCCAGACTGTACTGCAGGTCGGCGGGACTTGGTGGCTGGCTGACCTGGACCTGATGGATTTCAGTCAGCGCGCTCCAGCTGCGGGCGCTGTCATTCGAGAGCTTGTTCCGGACCGTTTGCCCGAGGCTATCCGCGCGGCTATTCCCGCACCACCGCAATGGCTCAGCTGGGAGCGGCTGCTGCTGGATCTGCACAGTGGCCGCATGCTTGGTCGCTTGGGTGTGTTGTGGGTGGACGCCGTGGGCGTGCTGCTGGCGGGTCTTGCATTGAGCGGAATCACCATGTGGTGGCTGCATCGGCGGCGCAGGCCATAGTCCACCGGCGACTGACACGGCGCAGACACGATCTACCCGGAGGAAGGCCTCAGCTGTCCTGGTAGATGATGTCGGTCACGTAGTAAACCTGCTCACCCGATGGGCTGTGTACCCGAATCTCATCGTCCAGGCGCTTGCCCAGCAGCGCGCGTGCCAGGGGTGAATCCATGCTGAGCTTGCTGTGGGCGAGGTCGAATTCATCCGGGCCAACGATGCGCCAGCGCTGCTCCTCGCCGCTGGCATCCTCCAGCGTCACCCAGGCGCCGAAGAAAATTTTGCCGGTATCCTCCGGGACTCGTTGTACCACCGCCACTTCGTCCAGGCGCTTGGTGAGAAAGCGCACGCGGGCGTCGATCTCGCGCAGACGCCGTTTGCCGTAGATGTAGTCACCATTTTCAGAGCGGTCGCCATTTTTGGCAGCCTCATGCACCGCACTGGTGACCACCGGCCGCTCGACTTTCCACAGCCGATGCAATTCGTCCCGCAACGCCTGTTCGCCTTCGGTGGTGATGTATTTGGAGCCGCGCTGGCGCGGTGGTTGGTAGCGTCCCATGTCAGTATGTGTGCGGCTGCGCAATAAAAAGCCGCTGGACTCCCTCGGTCCTGACTGTTAGAAAGTCCAGCATAACGGATATTGGAAAGGGCGGTATATGGCAGGACAATGGCGCATGGCGCTGACCCTCACAATGAGCCTGTGCTGTATGGGCGGGACCGCATTGCTGCCGCGCAGTGTTATGGCGGATTGCGTGGAACTGTCGGGCAATTTGATGCAGGGCGGACTGGTGTGGGGCAGGGTGCCCCCGGGTAGTCGGGTCAGCCTGGATGGTGTGGCCCTCGATGTACTGGCGGACGGGACGACATTTGCCGGCTTTGGTCGCGACGCGCCTGCCACCGCGAAACTGCTGGTGGAAGGTGATACCCGATGTTTGCAGACGCTGCACATTGCGCGCCGCGAATACGCTATCCAGCGCGTCAATGGCGTGCCGCAGCAAACGGTAACGCCGCCGCCGGAACAACTGGAGCGCATTCGCCGTGAGCAGGCGCTGGTCGACGCTGCCAAGGCCCGACGCTTGCCGCGTCCCGATTTGCTGCAGGGCGCACTGGCCGGCTTTCAGTGGCCTGCACCGGGCCCCATATCGGGTGTCTATGGCAGCCAGCGCTTCTACAACGGCGCAGCGGGCAATCCCCATTACGGTGTGGATATGGCGGTTCCCATCGGCACCCCGGTGCGGGCCCCTGCAGCAGGGATTGTCACACTGGCGGAACCGGACCTGTTTTTCTCCGGCGGCACGATCATACTGGATCACGGATTTCGCTTTTCCTCGTCTTTCCTGCACATGAGCAAGCTCCTGGTTGCGGTGGGGCAAGAGGTAAAGGCCGGGGATATTATTGGTGAGGTGGGCGCCACTGGTCGAGCCACCGGTGCGCATCTCGACTGGCGCATGAACTGGCGCGACCAGCGAATCGACCCACAATTGCTCGCGCCACCCATGCCAAAGGCCTGAAAAAGTCCGTATACTGCTGTCCCTCTTTAGCATCGCGAGATGGCAATGATCGACAAGAGACTACTGAGTATCCTGGTCTGTCCGGTAAGCAAAGCGCCGGTGGAATACGACAAGGAGAAGGACGAACTCATCTGCAGGGCATCAGGCCTGGCGTATCCGGTACGCGACGGCATTCCGGTCATGCTGGAAAGCGAGGCACGACAACTCACTGCAGATGAGAAACTTGGGTAAGGAGCGGGTTGAAGCAGGCATGTCAGACACCATATTCGGCAAGATCATCAGCGGCGCAATTCCCAGTGAGTTCCTCTACGAGGACGAGCACTGCATCGCCATCAACGACATACACCCGCAGGCGCCGGTCCACGTGCTGGTAATACCCAAGCGCGGCATCTCCCGACTGGTGGATGCGCAGGCGAGCGACCAGGCCCTGCTGGGGCATCTGATGCTGGTGGCCGGCAAGCTGGCCGAGCAACTGGGCGTCGGCGAGGCCTTTCGCCTGGTGGTCAACAATGGCGCTGATGCCGGCCAGACCGTTTTTCACCTGCACCTGCATATCATTGGCGGCAGGCCATTCGCCGAAGGCCACATGGCGGGCTGATTGACGCCCACGCCGCATAACCGGGATCACGTATGAAGACCCTAGAAATACGCGAGGCCTTCCTGGCCTATTTTGAACAGCACGAACACACCCGGGTGGCGAGTAGTTCGCTGGTGCCTGGCAATGACCCGACCCTGCTGTTCACCAATGCCGGCATGAACCAATTCAAGGATACCTTCCTGGGCACGGAACCGCGCTCCTATGTCCGCGCCACCAGCAGCCAGCGCTGTGTGCGCGCCGGGGGCAAGCACAACGACCTGGAAAACGTCGGCTATACCGCGCGTCACCACACCTTCTTTGAGATGCTGGGCAATTTCAGTTTCGGCGACTATTTCAAGCGCGAGGCCATTCGCTACGCCTGGGAGTTTCTCACCGGGACCCTGGGCCTGCCGCCGGAAAAACTGTGGGTGACCGTGCACGTGTCCGACGATGAAGCGGAACAGATCTGGATCGAGGATATCGGCTTCCCCAAGGCGCGCATTTCCCGCCTCGACGCGGACAACTTCTGGCAGATGGGTGATACTGGCCCCTGCGGCCCCTGCAGCGAGATTTTTTACGATCATGGCGAGCAGGTTGCCGGCGGTCCGCCGGGGAGCAAGGATGATCACCTCGATCGCTACATCGAAATCTGGAACCTGGTGTTCATGCAATACAATCGCGACCAGAGTGGCGAACTGCATGCGCTGCCGCATCCCTCGGTGGATACCGGCATGGGCCTGGAGCGTATCGCTGCGGTCATGCAGAAGGTACACAGCAATTACGAGATCGACCTGTTCCAGGCGCTGATCAACGCCGCCGCGCAGTTATTGCATGTTAAGGATAGTCAGAACAACTCACTGCGCGTGATTGCCGACCACATCCGCTCCTGCGCCTTTCTGATTGTCGACGGCGTGCTGCCAGGCAACGAGGGGCGCGGTTACGTGTTGCGCCGCATCATTCGACGGGCCATTCGCCACGGCAACAAGCTCGGCGCTGATAAACCGTTCTTCCATAAATTGGCGGCCACGCTGGCGCAGCAAATGGGCGACGCCTATCCCGAGCTGGTAAAGCATCTGGCGCACGTGGAAAAAGCGCTGCTGACCGAGGAGGAGCAGTTCGCCCGTACCTTGGACAACGGCATGCAGATACTGGAGGAGGCGCTGGCCGGTCTCAAGGGTACAGAAATTCCGGGTGATGTGGTCTTCAAACTGTACGACACCTACGGCTTTCCCACCGACCTGACCAACGATATCGCCCGGGAGCGCAATCTCACCCTGGACATCGCCGGCTACGAGGCGGCGATGGCTGAGCAGCGCCTGCGCTCGCAGGAGAGCGGCAGTTTCAAGATGGACTACAACAACATCCTGAAGCTGGAAGGCAGTACCGAGTTCACGGGCTACGACAGCCTGGCCGGCGAAGGTGTGGTAAGTGCTATCTTGCGCGACGGCGCGGAAGTCGCGGTACTCAATACCGATGAATCCGGCGTAGTGGTACTCGATCGCACACCGTTTTACGGCGAGTCCGGCGGGCAGGTGGGGGATACGGGTTATCTCAGTAACGGCGCGGTGCGCCTGGAGGTGGCCAATACCAATAAGGCCTCCGACCAGCACCTGCACCATGTAAAGGTGCTGCACGGCAGCATAAAACGCGGTGACAAGCTCACGGCCGAGGTCGATGCGGCGGTGCGACAGCGCACCCGACTCAATCACAGCGCCACGCATTTGTTGCACGCGGCCCTGCGCAAAGTTCTCGGCGAGCATGTCCAACAGAAAGGCTCCCTGGTGGATTCCCAGCGCCTGCGTTTTGACTTCTCCCATCCGGAGGGAGTGAGCCCGCAGCAGTTGAAGACGATTGAGGCCCAGGTAAACGAGCAGATCCGCGCCAATACTGCCGTGCAGACTCGCCTGATGTCCATGGATGACGCGGTTGCGTCCGGTGCGATGGCGCTGTTCGGTGAAAATTACGGTGACGAGGTGCGGGTGCTGTCCATGGGTGAGGAGGATTTCTCCGTGGAGTTGTGTGGCGGAACCCACGTCGCACGGACCGGTGATATCGGCTTGCTGCGCATCGTGTCCGAATCCGGTGTCGCCTCCGGGGTGCGCCGTATCGAAGGTGTGACAGGCAGCGGCGCCCTGGCGCTGGTCGACCAGAACGAACAGCATTTGGCAGCGGTGTGTGAAGTGGTCAAGGGCAACGCCGACACTGTGGCGGCCAAGGTCGCGGCATTGCGCAGTGAAAATCGCGAACTCGAAAAGGAAATCACCCGTCTCAAGCAGAAATTGGCCTCCTCGGCCGGCAGCGATCTCACCGCCGCAGTCGTGGAGGTGCAAGGCATCAAGGTGCTGGCCGCAAATGTCGAGGGCGCTGATGCCAAATCGCTGCGCGACACGCTCGACCAGTGCAAGAACAAGCTGGGTAGTGCCGTGATCCTGTTGTCAGCTGTCACTGGGGATAAAATTACCCTGACTGCCGGTGTGACCAAAGACCTGACCGACCGGGTGAAGGCCGGTGACCTGATGCGGGAATTCGCCGAGCGCCTGGGCGGTAAGGGTGGCGGCAAGCCCGATATGGCCCAGGGCGGCGGCACCGATGTGCAGGCCCTGCCAGACGTGCTGAAGGCCGTGCCGGAATGGGTCTCATCACAACTGGGTGCGCAATAAATAATGAGTCTCCTCGTTCAAAAATTTGGTGGCACCTCCGTCGGCGATCTTGAACGTATCGGTCAAGTGGCGGAGAAGGTTGCCGGATTTCGCACCGCGGGCCACGACCTGGTGGTGGTCGTCTCCGCGATGAGCGGTGAGACCAACCGCCTGCTCGCCCTGGCCCATGAGGTGCAGGACCGCCCGGTACTGCGGGAGCTGGATGTCCTGCTGTCGACCGGTGAACAGGTGACCAGCGCGCTGCTGAGCATGGCGCTGAACGAGCGCGGGGTGAAAGCCAAGTCCTACACCGGCACCCAGGTCCGTATCCTCACGGATGATGCGCATACCAAGGCGCGCATCCGGGAAATTGACCACGAGCGCCTGCAGCGCGACCTGCAAGAAGGCTATGTCGTTGTCGTGGCCGGTTTCCAGGGGGTGGATGAAAACGGCAACATTACGACTTTGGGCCGCGGCGGCTCCGACACCACCGCCGTCGCACTCGCTGCCGCCCTGAAAGCGGATGAATGCCAGATCTATACCGATGTGGATGGGGTTTACACCACTGACCCGCGGGTCGTCGATGGCGCCCGTCGCCTGTCCAAGATTACGTTTGAGGAAATGCTGGAAATGGCCAGCATGGGTTCCAAAGTGCTGCAGATTCGCTCTGTGGAGTTTGCCGGGAAATACAATGTTCCGCTGCGGGTCTTGCACAGCTTTAAGGACGGCCCCGGTACCCTGATCACAACGGAGGAAGATAGCACTATGGAAACGCCGACAATTGCGGGCATCGCGTTCAACCGTGATGAAGCGAAACTCACTATCGAGGGCGTACCCGACATGCCGGGAGTGGCCTACCGGATCCTGGGCCCCATCGGTGAAGCCAATATCGAGGTGGACGTGATCGTGCAAAACGTCAGCCACGACAAAACCGCTGACTTTACCTTCACCGTCGGGCGCAACGACCTGGTGCGGGCTGAAGAGGTACTCAACAAGGTCGCCAGGGAAATCAACGCGGAGAAAGTCACCAGCGACAACAGAATCGCCAAGGTGTCGGTGGTAGGCGTGGGCATGCGCTCCCATGCGGGTGTTGCCAGCCAGATGTTTGCCTGCCTCGCCGAGTTGGGTATCAATATCCAGATGATCACCACCTCCGAGATCAAGATTTCCGTCATCATTGAGGAAAAATTTCTGGAGCTGGCGGTGCGTGCCCTGCATTCATCGTTTGGTCTGGATAAGGAACCGAAGGACGAAAACGCGGACTAATTGGTATCTGTGGCACTCGCCGCATTATGTGAATTCAAATTTTATAAGGTTGCTTTTATAGCAATCTCAGCTACTACTTATCAGACGCATTATTCAGTTGAATGGCCCCAATGCGGGGCGTAGATGGAACAACCCAGTGCTGATTTGGCAGCGCTGGCGGCATTGGATTGGGGAGCAGGACGTATGCTGATTTTAACCCGCCGGGTTGGTGAATCTCTCATGATAGGCGAGGAGGTCACCGTGACAGTGTTAGGGGTCAAGGGCAACCAGGTGCGCATTGGA
>JANPDE010000490.1:0-8999 GCA_031431315.1 Haliea sp. | reverse complement strand
GGGCGAAAGCCGTTAAAAATACCACACAATCTTGAGAATGGCCTGATCATCCTATACCCTTCGCGGCTTGATCTGCCCAGATCAGGGGAATCCACATGCACATGATTATCAAGCGACTGATCAAATGGTTGGTACGTGCGATTTCGGTATTTTTACCGGAGGCGCAAGCGCATGAACTGCAGCGCTGGCGCCGTGGCAGAGAAGAATTCTGGAAGTACAACAAATGCCAGTACGTCTTTGCCTCGTACGGCAAAAGCGGACGTACCTGGGTGAGGGTGATGATCTCGCGCTACTATCAGCTGGTCTATAAATTGCCCGACAACATCCTGATGGGCTTTGATAATTTCGCGCGCATGAACAAGGACATTCCCAGGATTTTCTTTACCCATGACAATTACCTGCGCGGTTATACGGGTAACGTGGATTCGAAAAAAGACTTTTACAATAAGCGCACGGTGCTGCTAGTGCGCAATCCCATCGATGTCGCGGTGTCGCAGTTTTTTCAGTGGAAGTACCGCATGCGACCAGAAAAAAAGGCTATGAACAAGTATCCGGCCCACGAATCGGATATTTCAGTGTACGAGTTTGTGAAAGACCCAAACCAGGGGCTCACCCACATCGTCGACTTCATGAACGCCTGGGCGTGCGAGCTGCCGAAAATCCAGCATTTATTAATCGTTCGTTACGAGGACCTGCGCACGCATCCGGAACGCGAAATGGCGAGGATTGTCGAATTTCTGGGGCTTGAAGCCAAGCCTGAGTATCTCAAGGATACAGTGGAATTTGCTTCCGTGGAGAATCTGCGCCAGAAGGAACAGGAAAATTATTTCTGGCGCAGCGGCAGTCGCGTGCAGGCCAAGAATGTCAACGATCCCAACACGTTCAAGGTGCGCAAAGCCAAGGTCGGCGGCTACCACGACTATTTTGACGACGAGCAGGTGACGGAATTGAATGCCGTGATTGACACCCTCCTGTTGCCGGTATTCGGCTACACCAGCGCCGAAGCTACAGCAGTCCGCTGATGGATAAGTGCGTCTACATTCACACTAATGAGCGGCAGTGGCTCGGCGCTCTGGTCGCAGCGCATTCCTTCCGCCGCAACTCCGCCCATGCCGACAAGTTTGAGGTGAAGTTTATTCACACGCGGGACCACCCTTACCTGCGCCAGAGGGAGGGGCAAAGTTTCCTGCGCGGTGGTACCCACCGGATCTGGCACATGGCGGATTTGCAGTCCTTTACTCCCCTGCGATTTCTGCCACCGAAGCTGATGCACTGGCAGGGCCGGGCGGTGGTCACCGACCCGGATGTGTTCGCGGTGGGTGACATCCACGATCTGCTGCAGCTGGATATGCAGGGCGCCGCAGTCATGGGGCGTCATCGCTCGGACAAAACAGACAAGCGCGCCCAGGTGGCCACCAGCGTCATGTTGCTGGACTGCGCCCGTCTGCGGCACTGGGACGCCGAGCGCGAGTTCGACCAGCTGTTTCGCGGAGAAAAAGATTACAAGGAATGGATGGTGCTGGGCTACGAGGACCCGGCCAACATCGGTTATCTGCAGCCGTGCTGGAATGATTTCGATCACCTGGATGGCAACACGCGCCTGCTGCACAATACCAAACGCAGGACGCAGCCCTGGAAAACAGGTTTGCCCGTGGATTACACCCCCGCCGACAAGTTCAAGGACAAGCCGTTATTGGCGACAGCCGATCGGCTGCGCGCCAGGGTGTTTGGCGAATACGGACTGTTGGGTCGCTATCGGGAACACCCGGACCGGTGCCAGCAGGAATTTTTCTTTGGGCTATTGAAGGAATGCCTGCGCGACGGACACGTCAGTGAGACGTTGGTGCGGGAGGAAATCAGTAAAAACCATGTGCGCCACGACGCCTTTGAAGTATTGAAGCGCACTCCCGATCTGCAGGTGAGGGCCGCGTGAACTATCTCGATATCCAGAAACTGCGCAATCTGAGCCTGGACGATTTTCTGGCGACCAAGCCGTATCCGTATTTCAACAGCGCAGGAGTAATCACAGAATCCGGGTTTCAGGAGCTGTTAGCGAACATGCCGCCGCTGTCCATGTTCGAACAGCGGTTGGGGGAAGAACGCCGCGCCGGCCAGGCGCCGCACGACCGTTACTCACTGGAATACACACCGGACCTGCCGGTGCCCAAGCCGTGGAAAGAGTTTATCGGCGAGCTGTGCTCCGATGCCTACCGGCATGAAATCGCGCGCCTGCTGGGTGCCCGCAAGGCGGAGTTTCGCTTTCACTGGCACTACACGCCCAGTGGCGCGGATGTGTCACCGCACTGTGACTCGCGACGGGAGCACGGCTCACACCTGTTTTATTTCAATTCCATTGACGACTGGAATCCTGCCTGGGGTGGTGCGACGCTGGTGTTGGATGACGGTGGTCGCCTAGACTACAACTCAGCGCCCGCAATGGACGCGTTCGAGAATGTTATCGAATGCAAATCCATCGGCAATTACAGTGCATTGATCAAGCGCACCGATCATGCCTGGCACGCAGTCAACCCGATCGAGTGCCCTGTGGATCGGCTGCGTCGCGTGTTCATCGCCGTCGTTAATCCCGATAACCTGTTCTGGAAGTTGCGCGACTGGATTATCGGCAAGCGCATCCAGCGCTTTTGATCCAGTCCGTCAAGAGAGATAGCGAACGCCAGTCATCGATTCGGAAATATCCCACAGGCGCTGGCCGTTAGCCGGCACTTTGGCGATAGGATTGATGCGGGCCTTCGCCGGTTTGCCGGTGATTTCCAGGAAGCCGCCGGGTCCGTAGTAGTCTCCGCCTTGCACTCCTTCGGAACATGCAGCCAGCACAATAGCGCGTGCCGCGTCGACGGGCCTGGGGATGAGAACCTCAACCTTGTTGTTAATCCACCTGCCGACAGGTCCCTTGGGCGCCATTGACGAATTGCTATTCTTGAGAATATCAGTGGCGGCAAAGCCGGGATGCGCACCCACGGCAAGTATATTTTGCCCGTGGTTGGCCAGGCGCCTGTTCAGTTCAACAGTAAAGGTGAGTAAGGCGACTTTGCTGTAGGCGTAACCTTTCATTTCCTTGTAAGGCGTAGTCTCCCAGTTGAAATCTTCAAACGCCAGCTTGCCCATGCGGTGAGCCAGGCTCCCCACATTGACAATACGGCATGGCCGATCCGGTCTGAAGGAAGGTAGCAAACGACCAGTCAGGGCGAAGGCGCCAAGATAATTGGTGGCCATCTGCATTTCGTGACCGGCACTGTTACGACTCAGTGGCATCGCAACGATACCGGCGTTGTTGACCAGCAGATCCAACTGCCCGATGTCAGAATTGAATCGCTCAACGAATTGCCGAACGGAATCGAAATCGGATACATCCAGCGGCAGCAGTTCCAGTTCAATGCCCGATTCCTGTTCCAACAGGCTGCGTCTGGCCTCCTCCGCCTTGGCAGGATTGCGACAGGCCATGATCACGCGATACCCGTTGCGCGCCAATGCCCGAGTGGTTTCAAAGCCGAGGCCGCCGTTGGCCCCGGTCACGATTGCGGTTTTTCTTGTCACAGCGGATTCCTGCCTAATCAAACTTTGTGAATATTCTACAACCGGGGCACGAAATTGCGCAGTCCATGATCTCGAAACGGGTGGTCGCTGGAATTTCTGGTAGACTGCACGCTCCGCTCTACCACCGGCAACCCAGTCCAATCATGGTCATCAGTCAGTATTTCAGTGAGCCCAACGGGCGCATTTGTTTTACCCGTGAGCAGGGCAGCAACTTTGCCAAGCAGATGGCGAACGACTTCAATCCCCTGCACGATGCCGACGCCAAGCGATTCTGCATACCGGGTGATCTGTTGTTCGCCATCATTCTGTCCAAGTACGGTGTCAGCCAGCACATGGAGTTTGTATTTTCCGGCATGGTTAGCGCAGGTGTGGAACTCGTGCTACCGGAGCCCGCGGGAGAACTGCATATCAATGATATACAAGGGCGGGAGTATCTGCGCGTGAAGCGCGCCGGAGACACTACCCATGACGCAGCACTGATCCAGAACCTGATCCAGAGTTACATCCAATTTTCCGGGCAGACCTTCCCCCACATCCTGGTACCGTTATTGGCCGAGCAGAATGTCATGATCAATCCTGATCGCCCCATGGTCATTTATGAAAGCATGTCCATCGACCTGGATCGCCTGGATATCAAGCAGCCCGTGCTGCAGGGCGATTACAACTTGCTGGAAATCAACGGTAAGCGCGGCAGTGTCGAATTGGCGTTCCATTTGGCGGACGGCGGTGACATCGTCGGGCGCGGTAAAAAGCATATGTTGCTGAGTGGCCTGCGTGAGTACGACAAGGACGCCATAGCAACGGCCATTGTTACGTATAACGACAGTAAAGCGGCGTTCACCTCCCGTTAAATACCCAGCTGCGGTCATGACGACCGATACACGGAAATTTCCACCGCGTCCGGCACCGAGGTGTACTCGATCGTCGCCTCTCGATGTTCGCAGTCGTAATGCCCGCAGTTCCTCACGTAATTGAGGTAAACCTCGGGGGCAAAAATCTTACCCACATTGTCCGCAACCACGATGCTGCCCGGGCCGATCAGGTGGCGCTGCTCGATCAATTGCAGGTCGCTTTTGTACAAATCCTTCCAGTGATCCAGGAAGACCAGGTCAAAGCGACCTTCCAGTGTGGCAATCATTTTGGTGGATGGGCCGTGTACGAAGGTGATGCGGTCTGACAATCCGGCGAACTCGACGTTCGCTCGCGAGCTCGCCACCGCGTTCTGGTCTATCTCTATCGATGTGATGCGCGCGGCGGGGCCGAATGCGTTGGCAATCATGATGGAGGAATAGCCGCAGTAGGCGCCCAGCTCCAGAATGAGGGCGTTCGCGGGCAGGCGCTGCGCCAGTTCCCTGATCAGGGGCCCCTTTTTTGGCCCGACACTCATCAGCCAGCGCTCCTGCTGGGCGAATTGGTCCAGTGTGCGCAACACGTCCTCGGGATCGCCCGCGCGCGCGTTGCGCGCCACGTAGCGCGCGGCCTGCACCGGTCGTGCGGGGGCGCCCTTGAGTTTGTCCACGAGGGCTTGAGAGACGGTCTTCAGTGTAAACCCCAGCGCCGATGGCTGCAGGAATCGCCAGAGCTGCATGTGTTGCTTACTCCTTCTTGTGTATCCGATCCAGTTGCGTGCGTATCTGCATGGCCCAGGCGGTGAACATGCGCCGCACTTCCGCCCCATTGGTCACACTGTTGTTGATGCCCCAGATGCGCAATCCGGAGCGCGTGTCCTTGGCTAACGCCAGCACCGCCCCGGTCTCGGAATCGCTGAATGTCACTTCGATACGCATCTTGCCCGCTCCCTCCGTAAATACTTTGTTGCGCCCCGGGGGCCGCGAGCGGTTATCGTCCTTGGGGGCGGTGGGTGCGATGCGCGTCAGTATGGCAGAAATTCGCATGACGTTGTTGGCAGGGGTTTCGACCAGCGCATAACCGCCTTTATCGGACAACTGTTGCACCATCGCCCGCCGAAAGTCCTGCTGCAGGCGCTGTTTGTCGGCGTCGGTGAGTTCCCATTTGCGACTCCCGGTCGTGGTGATACTCGCTGAAGGCTGGATGATCTCGACGTTATCCACGCCCAGCGGTGTGAGCAGTATGGCCGTGTATTGACTGAAATCAGCGCTGGGATCCACATAGGCCAGCCGGGTGCTGGTGTGATCGACACGCACCAGATTGTCGGGAATGGTCGCGGCGTCTTTACTGGCCTGGTCCTGTGTCGTGTGTTGACAGGCGACCAGCAACAGGGACAGTAACAGAGTGCCGCTGACGGAATAGCGCATGACAATCAACCCCTCTCGGTGTCATGTAACAGTGTAGCTGCTTTTTCGCGCGCGTTATCTCCAGCCGCGTGTATTCTCTGTCATTTCGCGGTTGCGGGCCGCGAAGGCGGCGCGCAGGCGCGCGGCGTCCTGTAAATGGTGTGTGGAGGTGTCGTAGGCTTCGCGCGGGTCCTGGGTGAGGTCAAACAGCCATTCCTTCATCGGCATCGAGATGCCGACGGGTATCTGGTCAGTACCGTAGAGCACCCCGGCCGGTCCGCGGTATTTAAACCGCGCATCGCGCACGGCGAACAGACTCTCGCCGTCGTAGTAGTACAGGTAGTCGTGCGGTGAAGGGCCGCCCTGCTTCAGCACCGGCAGGATGCTGCGACCGTCAAGCAACCGATCCGGAGGCGGCGGCAACTGCAGCAGGTCCAGCACGGTCGGCAGCAAGTCGATGCCCATGGCCATGGCATGTTCCGTCCTGCCACCCTGGATACCGGCGGGCCAGTGGGCGATAAAGGGCACCCGCATACCGCCCTCGAAGGTGTTGCCCTTGCGGCCGCGCTGGTTGCCGGCATCGCCCAGGAACCAGGGCCCGTTGTCCGAGCTGATAACGATCAGTGTATTGTCGAGGTTCCCGGTGTGTTGCAGTGCTGCGACGACGGCTCCGACGCTGTCGTCGAGCTCCTGCAGCACGTCACCATACAGACCGGCTTTCGAGGAGCCGCTGCGCTCCTCTCGCACCGACAGCGGATCGTGGGGGAAGTTATGGGCGATATAGAGAAAAAAGGGTTGTTGCGCGTGCTGCTCAATGAAGCCGGTTGCCGCCTGGGTATAGCGCTCGGTCAGGTAGCGCTGGTCTGCCGGGGCGGCGACGGCGATGTCGCGGTTGGCATACAACGCAAAAGGTTCCATATCGTTGCTGTAGTGCGCACCGAAATAGCTGTCAAATCCCATATCGTTGGGTAGCGACGGGCTGCGGTCGCCGAGGTGCCATTTGCCCACCATACCGGTAGCATAACCCGCGGCCTTGAGCAGGTCGGCCAGCGTGATCTCCTCGGCTGGCAGGCGCACGTTGCCGTGCGGATTCAACAGTGCATGCACGACATCGTCCCGGAGGTTTCCGGTGGGGAATACCAGGTTGGGTAGTCCCGCCCGTGGCGCCAGGCGCCCGGTGAGATAGCCGGTGCGGGAGGGCGTGCACACCGGGGAGGGCGAGTAAAAGTCCGATAGTACGACGCCGTTCTCGGCCAGTTGGTCGATATGCGGTGTGGCAATCAGGGTATTCCCCGCAGCGCCAGCACCGATGTCGCCGTACCCCAGGTCGTCGAAGAGAATGAACACAATATTTGGCGCAGGCCGGCTGGCGTCCGTGATCTCGCCAATGTACGTGAGGTAGTCGTGCTTGCTCTGCAGCCTGGCCGCGTCGTCCGCTTGCCCGGCAGTCAGCATGCGATAGCCGACATACAGCGCGAGCAGCACTGCCAGAGACAGCAGCGTGCTGAGCGCGGCGGTGATCCTGCGCCACAGGAATTTCACGACAGTTCAGTTCGCATTGCGTTGTTTACCCTTGCTGCGCTGGAAATAGCGTCATCAGGTATGGATACTTGCACATTCGTCCGGTTCGCTCAAATTCTGTATTGTGTACCATTCTTGCGGGACTGGAGATTGAGGCCACGCGATGAGAAACTTGCAGGACAAGATTATCCTGGTCTGTGGCGGCGCCACCGGCATCGGCGCAGCCACTGTACGGCGCCTGTGTGAAGAAGGTGCGCGCATCGGCATTGGCGACTTCAATATCGCCGCGGCTCAAGCCCTGGCACAGGAGTTGCGCGCCACCGGGGCCGAGGTTGTGGCCTGGCACTACGACCAGAGTGACGAGACCACCATCAAGGCCCTGCTCGACTCCGCGATAGCGCATTTCGGGCAGTTGGATGGGCTGTTCGCCAACGTTGCCGACCTGCAGGCTGTGCTGGTGGATGGAGATATTCTCAGCAATCACAGCGCGCTGTGGGAGCGTACCCTGCGGGTGAACGTGATCGGTACAGCGCTGCTGCTGCGCGCTGCGCTGCCGCACCTGCTGGAACGCGGCAGAGGCGCGCTGGTATTGACTTCATCCGATGCGGCGGTGGTTGGCGAGCCTGAGCGACCGGCCTACGCCGCGTCCAAGGCCGGCGTCAATGCACTGTGCCGTCACGTTGCCTCCAAGTGGGGCCAAAAGGGAATTCGCTGTAACGTGGTCTCGCCCGGTTTTGTGCTGACCGAGCAACTGGACGCCAACATGCCCCAGGAAATGAAGGACTGGATGCTCAAGGGTGTGCGCAGCACCCGCCATGGCGCACCACAGGATATCGCAGGCTCCGTGGCGTTCCTGCTGTCCGATGACGCGGAGTGGGTGAACGGTCAGGTGTGGCGGGTGAACGGCGGCGTCAGCTTTGCCAACTGAAAAAATAGGGGCGCATCTCGCGAAGTCTCATGACAGGAGTGACAAACAATGATTACCGCAAACAGTGTCTCCAGTGAGGAGATCATTATCAACGCACCGGCCAAAGTTGTGTGGGAGGTGATTCTGGATTTCGAGAACTATGGTTTGTGGAACACGTTCTGTCCCGGCATGAAGGGTGAGGCGGTGGTTGGCTCGCCCGTGGAAATGCAGGTTGACCTCGGCAACGGGCTGCAGACTCAGATTGAATACGTTACCAAAGTGGAGCCCATCCATACGATTGTCTGGTCCATGGAGAATAAGCCCGGAGATCCGATTCACGCCGATCGCGCGCAGTATGTCACCCCTATTGACGATCGTAGTTGCCGCTATGTGAGCGTTGATGAATTCAGCGGTGAGCTCGCGAGCCTGATGATGGAGCAGATGGGTAAGCAGGTGGAAAAGGGTTTCAACGATTGCGCCGCCGGCCTCAAGAAACGCGCGGAGGAACTCTACCGACTCGGCGCCGGATAAGAGCATCGTAACTAGCTCTGCGATATCCTCCAATCCTGCACCTCAATTGTTGATATAGTTGCAATGCATTGTCAGAATTCGTCAATGCCTGTCGGTGCCGAAATATAACAACGGGATAATCCATGCACATTCGAGAAGTTATTTTAGGTATCCTGCTTCTTCTACCCTTGATTGCAGCCCAGTATTTCAATATTTCAGGAGATGTATTAACACTGGCTTCAGTTTTCATT
>JANPDE010000489.1:0-9626 GCA_031431315.1 Haliea sp. | reverse complement strand
GCCCCAGGTCGGACAGCGCCTGCCTGACATCGAGGTAAGCTTTACCCGCGCTGACGATAGCGAGGTTGCGCTGGTAGCCGTCGATCACCACCTTGTCGATGCCATTCGCCCGGGCAAACGCGGTGGCGGCCGGCAGGCGGTGGTTGACCAGTAACTCCTCTTCCACCAGCGGCGGCAGGTTCTGGCGCAGGTTAAGGCCGGTCGGCGGTAATTGGATGTCGCCGGGAATTGTATAGGCCAGGTAGGGGTCGGGCAGTTCGACGCAGGCGGAGAGATCCAGTGTATCGGTGATCGTCTTGAGTCCGACATAGCAGCCGCTGTAGCGCGACATGGCCCAGCCCAACAGGCCGAACTCGATAATTTCGGCTATGGTCGCCGGGTAGAGAATGGGTACGAAGGCCGCCATCAGGGTGTGTTCTGATTGGTGCGCGCTGTCGGACGATTTCCCGCCGTGATCATCGCCGGCCACGACCAGGAATCCTCCCCTGGCGGCGCTGCCCTCCAGGTTGCCGAGCTTGAGCGATTCACAGGCGCGATCAACGCCAATACCCTTGCCGTACCACAACCCGAAAATGCCTTCATAGGCGGATTTGCCAAACCACTCTAGTTGCTGGGTGCCGCGAATGGCACTGACGGCCAGCTCTTCGTTCAGGCCGGGCTTAAAGACGATAGCGTGTTCATCGAGCAGCTTTTGCGCGCCCCACAAAGCGGAATCGTAGACACCCAGCGGCGAGCCGCGGTAACCGGAGATGTAGCCTGCGGTGCATAGCCCAACTGCCCGGTCACGGCGCGCCTGGTCCAGCGGCAATCGCACCAGCGCCTGGTTGGACGAGATGAAAACGCGCCCGCCGGACTGGCTGTATTTGTCGTCCAGAGTGGTGATGTTGCGGCTACCTGGCCACGGGTGGCAGGGCGGACAGCGGAAAATCACAGTTTTTTGCCGTCTGCTGGATTTCGATGAGATTGCCCTCGGGGTCCCTGCCATAAATGGTCTTCACGTGCCCGACGTCGATGGGGGCGGTTTGATTGAAGGTCATGCCCAATCCCTTCAGGCGCTCAAACTCCCAGTCGATGTCAGTGGCATCGACACAAAAATGCGTATACCCCTTGTCGTAAGCGTTCAGTGGCTGATCCGAGTCCGGCGCGGGAGCGCTGTACTGGAACATCTCCAGGTAGCAGGTGCCGGCGCGCAGCATCGCGCCCTTGGCCGCGGAGTTCGGCACGTCGACGATGGTGTCGATGAAGGCATCGTTGCTCCAGCTGAATGCCTCCCCCACGATCTCGAAGCCAAACGCCTCGCGGTAAAACCTGACCATGCGGTCGAAGTCGCGCACGTGCACCGCAATATGGTGTATGCCCCTGATCATCAGTTGTCCTCCAAGCCCTGCGATACAGCAAAGGTTAGAGCACTTTAGCCTTTCAGGACAACTGTATCGGAAGAGTCGTCAAGAACAGGCAAGTGGGTATGCGCTTCCAGTCATTTTGGCCGCTTGGGGCCGGTGGCATAATGCGTCAGATCGAATAGGGCGTTACCATGACGCACGTTGCGCACCGGGAGGAGATCGATGAGCACACACAGTCTTGAAAGAGCGCCCAAACTCGCACCCGGCGAGGCACGCTGCCCCGACGAGCCCACAACGCAGCAGATCATTGCGCGGGACCGGGTGGCTGCACCTGGTTGGGTGCGTTCAGAGTCCTATGAATTTCTGGGCGACGAGGACATTTCCATCGACCGCTACATCGACCCGGAATTTGCCAAACGGGAATATGAAACCCTCTGGAACCGCACCTGGCAATTCGCCTGCCGCGAGGAGCACATTCCCGAGGTGGGCGACTATTATGTCTACGATATCGGCCGCCAATCCTTCATCATCACCCGCGTGGCGCAGGACGACATTCGTGCCTACTACAATGCCTGTTTGCATCGCGGCACCATGTTGCGGGCGGCCGGCACCGAGGGCTGCACCCAGGAGTTCAAGTGCAGCTTTCACGGCTGGTCCTGGAATCTCGATGGCACGCTCAAGGAAGCGGTCTGTCCCTGGGATTTTCCCCATGTCGATGAGAAGAAGTTCTCCCTGCCCGAGGCCCGGGTCGAGCGCCTCGCCGGGTTCGTGTTTATCAATATGGACCATCAGGCACAATCGCTCATTGATTACCTCGGCCCCGCGTTCATGGCCCATATCAACGAGTGGAAGCTCGAGGATCGCTACATCTACTGCCATGTCGTCAAGACGCTGCCGGCCAACTGGAAGCTCACGATGGAAGCGTTCATGGAGGCCTACCATGTGATCAACACACACCCGCAGGTCGCCGTGTCCAATGCCGACGCCAACTCGCAGTACGACGTTTACGGCGAACACGTGGATCGCTTCATCTCCTCATTGGGTGTACTCAGTCCGCACCTGAGAGGCCAGTACACCGAGCAGGATGTCCTTGACCAGTTCACACTGGGCGACAGCTCCGTGGTAGCCGGTGCAAGCCGCGCGCTGGCCGAGGGTGAAACCGCGCGCCAGCGTATGGCGGACATGATGCGCGGGATGTTCGAAGAGTCGATGAAGAGCGATCTCAGTGGCGTGTCGGATTCGGAGTTGCTCGATTGTTTCTCCTACACAGTGTTCCCCAATACGTTCCTGTTCCCCGGCATCTCGCTGCCCATGGTGTACCGTTTCCGCCCTGTACCGGGCGATCACCGCAAAACTATTTATGAAGTGTTTTTCCTGCGCCCGGTGCCGCAGGACGGCAGCCGTCCGTTTCCGGCAGCACCGGTACGCATCAGGGAAGACCAGTCGTTCACGGAAGCCGAGGGCATGGACCCGGGATTCGGTGCGATTCTCGACCAGGACACGGACAACCTGCTGCTGCAACAGGCAGGGCTGGAAGCAACGGCCAAGCCCGGGCTGACGCTGGGCAATTACCAGGAGATACGCGTGCGTCACTTCGAGCGCACTGTCGACAAGTACGTCAACCTTGGCGACTGAGTTCACGCGCTTCTGCAAGCTGTCGGAGTTGCCCGCGGAATCCAAGAAAGCCGCGAAGATCAACGACACCTGGGTGATGGTCTGCCACAGCAACGGGCGCCTGTTTGCCGTCTCGGCTATCTGCTCACACCAGTTCAAGCCACTCGTCAACGGGCGCATGCGCAACTGCGCGATCAGTTGTCCCGTGCATGGCGCGCGCTTCAGTCTGGAAACCGGCGCAGCGCTGGACCTGCCGGCGACCAGGCCCATTGCGACGTACGAGTTGCGCATTGTTGATGACTGGATTGAGGTGTGTATATGACAAAAGGCCAGGCAATGGATGCACAGAACAATACCGAGTCGTTACGCCAGGCAGTGCGCGCCTGGCTGGCGGACAATGTGCCGGCGGGCTGGCGTGCGGCGATGACGGGGACGGACCAGGAATCTTTTGTACGCCTGCAACGCGACTGGTTCGGCAAGCTGTCGCAAGCGGGATACGCCACGCCCCACTGGCCAGAAGACTGGCCGGGCGGCGGCCGTTCCCTGGCGGAACAGAAAGTGATCTATGAGGAAGTGGCGCGGGCCGATGCTCCGCGACTGATTCTTTTTTTCGTGGCGCTCTACCATGCTGCCTGCACGCTGTTTGAATGTGGTTCCCCGGCGCAGCGTGACCAGTACCTCCCCGGAATTCTCAGCGGGGAAATTTGGTGTCAGGGTTTTTCCGAACCCAATGCGGGTTCTGATCTGGCGTCCGTGCAGACGCGAGCAGAGCGGCGCGGCGACAGATATATTATCAATGGCCAGAAAACGTGGTCGACGATGGCGCAGTACGCTGACCGATGCCTGTTGCTGGCGCGCACGGATAAATCAGGGCCACCGCAGGCCGGGTTGACCTATCTGCTGCTCGACATGCGCGCGAAAGGTGTGACTGTCAGGCCTATCTCCCAGATTACCGGGGATGACGAATTCGCCGAGATATTCTTTGACGATGTGGAAGTCCCACTCACGGAGCGTATTGGGGAAGAGGGGGCAGGTTGGGCGGTGGCGCAAACCACGTTGTCATCAGAGCGCGGACTCACCCTCGTGGAGTTGAGCCAGCGGATGCGCTACGCACTGCCGTTACTCGCCACTGAGATGCGCGCCAGGGGACGCGCCGATGACGCGGCGTTGCGCCGGGACCTCGGCACGCTGATAGTTAACGTCGATGCTGCCTGCGCACTGGCGGATCGCTACCTGTTGAAACGCATTTCCGGGACTGAAGCGCCAGGGGATGCATCGATTGTGAAATTGTATTACGCCCAAACGCTGCGTGAGTTTACTGCGCTGGGCAAGCGGATCGCTGGTCTGGAAGGTCAGTACAACACAGGCTTCATGCGCGGCGCTACCCAGGAGACCGGCAACTGGACAGTCGATTTTATGAATTCCTATAACTGGTCCATCGCCGGTGGCAGCAATGAGATACAACGCAATATCATTGCCGAGCGCATGTTGGGAATGCCCCGTGAGCCACGCGACTGGAAAATGCTGAGTCAGCGTTCATGAGCACAGCAGTCCGTGAGTTGCACGATTCTGCCCGGCAGGTGCTGGACGGCTTGGGTCGCGCCGCTACGGAGCAGACGGCCTGGTCGCTGATTGCTGAACTGGGTTGGCTGATGATAGCCACTCCCGAGGACCAGGGCGGTCTGGGCATGGGATTGGCAGGCGGCTGCGCATTGCATGTGGAGCTGGGCCGGGGTCTGGCCACGGTGCCGTATCTGCCTGCCATGCTGGCGATCGATGCAGTGTGCCAGGGAACATTGGCGGATCAGGAAGCGTGGTTGTCCCGGCTCACGACCGGTGAGGACTATGTGGCGGTACCGTTGGCACAGTCCGAGCTTAATATTGAGCGCGGCAAAAGTGGAAAGTTGCAACTCTCAGGGTCGGCGGTGGCCGTGCAATGCGCGGACCGCGCCAGTCACGTGCTGGTGTGCACGACGGATTACGTTGCCCTGGTACCGCTGGAGCAGCCGGGGGTAGAAAAAACGTTCCGGCCAACCTGGGATGAGACACGACGACTGTACGATGTGCAATTTGATGCTGTGCCGTGTGATACACAGTTGATACTGGCGAGCGAAACAGCGGCGCAGGCGCTGACAGCAAGGCTCGCCACACTGCGCGATTTTGCCCTGGCGGCGGACGCGATCGGCGGCGCCGTGGCACTGCTCGAGCTCACCGTGGACTACTTGCAGACACGGCAACAGTTTGGCCGCCCGCTGGCCCTGTTCCAATCGCTCAAACACCGTTGCGCCGATTTGAAAGCACTGACCGAGGGCGCCGAAGCGCTGCTGTTGGACCGCCTGGACAGGGTAGGGGACTTTGCAGATCCCATCGCAGCCGAGATGGCGGGCAAAGCCGTGAAGTTGCTGGCCTGCCAGGCCTATGCGACCGTCGCCGAGGAAGCATTGCAGTTGCACGGGGGCATTGGCATGACATCGGAACATGTCTGTCATCTGTTCCTGAAACGCGCGCTGTTGAATGAACACCTGGGCAGGGGCTATGACTGCTATGAGGCGGACCTCGCCGCGAAATTCCTTGAGATAGAGAGAATAGAGAGAAAGGAGAACTGAATGCCAGCCGTGAAAACGAAAAAAGTGGTACAACTCGACCTGAGCGATCTCGACAAGTGGGTGGGCAAGCCGGTCATTTTTGCGGAACTGTGGGATCCGTGCAGCGCGACGGATATCCGCCGCTGGGTACAGGCGATGGATTATCCCAATCCAATCCATTGGAGCGAGGAATTTGCCAGAGACTCCCGCTTCGGCGGCATCGTCGCCCCGCAGTCCTTTACCGTGGCGATGGATTACGGCCACGGTTGTCACCCCACGTGCGTCGGCAAGATTCCGGGCTCGCACCTGATCTTCGGCGGCGAGGAGTGGTGGTGGTACGGTACCCCCATTGTCCCGGGGGACAAGCTGGTACAGAACCGCCGCTTTGACGGCTACAGCGTCTCCGACACCAAATTCGCTGGCCCGACCGTGTTCGCGCGCGGCGACACGGTGCATCGCAACCAGCACGGTTCACTGGTGGCCAAGGAGCGCTCGACGGCGATCCGCTATCTCATCGAAGAGGCCAGGAAGCGGGGGATGTACGACAAGGAGCAGCGCACACCGAAACGGTGGACCAGCGCAGAGCTTGACGAGGTCCAGCGTGTCCGCCTGGACTGGATACTGTCCAATCGCGAGGGCAGATCGCCGCATTTCGAGGAAGTCAAAGTCGGGGACAAATTGCCACGGCGCGTCATCGGCCCTCATTCCGTGGTCACCTTCGCGCTGGAGCGTCGCGCGCCGCGCGAGAATGTCTGGGGCACCTGGCGCTGGAATGTACCCGAGGGTGTGCACGACCCGGCCATGGAGGACGCCGGTTTCGCCGAGAACATGAGCTACGACTTCGATGCGAGAAAGGTGGATCCGCGCATGGGCGATGGCCTTTTCCACGGCCCGTCTAGCGGCCACATCAACGCCGACAAGGCGGAGAAGGTCGGCATGGGCGGCGCCTACGGTTACGGGATATCCATGAGCGCGTGGTTCCATGACTATGTCGCTTATTGGGCGGGCCATAGCGGCTACCTCTGGCACACCAAATCGCAGTTCCGCAGTCCGGCTTTCGAAGGCGATGTCACCTACGTCGATGGTGAGGTTATCGATAAGGTCGCATTGTCGCCGTATGGTATGCCGGTGGTGGTGGTGAAGGTCAGGCAGACGACGCAGGACGGCGAGGTCATCCTGTCGGCGACCGCCGAGGTTGAGCTTCCCTTCTAGTCTTCCCTTCTGATATTGGAGCCGTGGGCAGCACTATGGCGTTTGTCGAAGATATGTCGAAGTCACTGGTCCGCGGTATTCCCCTGGACGCCGAAGCCGGAATCGGGTCGCTGACCATTCCCGGCTACCTGCGCGAGGTGTGCGAGCGTTACGCGGCACGCGAGGCAGTCGTGATGCATCGCCCGGATGGCCGCTCGGATGGAGTGGTCCGTTGGAGTTACCAGGACCTGTGGGATCATTCCATGGCGGTGGCCAAAGCGCTCACCGACTGCGGTGTCGGCAAGGACAGTCGCGTCGGCATTTTGATGACAAACAGACCGGAGTACCTGTCGGCGCTATTTGGCACGGCCATGGCGGGCGGTGTTGCCGTGGCCCTGAGTACGTTTTCCACGCGGTCGGAGCTTGAGTATCTGCTTGCAAGCTCCGGGGTATCGATACTCCTGTTTGAAGACAAGGTGCTGAAAACCGACTTTGCCGCGATGCTAGCTAACCTGGAGCCGGCACTTCGCAAGAGTGCGCCGGGCAAACTTGCCTCGGCAACGTTTCCCTTCCTGCGGCATTGTGTGCGCCTCGACGGGTTGACGGGTGTGCAGGAGAGTGCTGCCACGCTTAAGGCTCGTGCGTATGAATCCTGGGAGTCGTTTATCGGTCGAGCCGAGAAGGTGCAGGACGCGACCATTGCAGCCAGGGCAGCGACGGTAACGCCAGCTGATGCGGGCGGCCTGTTCTTCTCTTCAGGAACCACCAGCCGGCCAAAAGGCATACTGCATTCCCAGCGTGCGTTCGCCATCCAGTGGTGGCGTTGGCCGCGAGTGATGGCGATTCGGGAGCCGGCGCGTGCCTGGACCGGTAACGGCTTCTTCTGGTCGGGCAATATCTCCATGATCGTCGGTGTGGCGTTGTCGACCGGCGGGGCGGTGATACTGGAGCCCCTGTTCAATGCCGAGTCCGCGGTGAAACTGATTGAGGCCGAGCGCATCACCTTTATGAATGGCCGTCCGCATCAATGGGCGCGGCTACAGGCGGTACCCGGTTACGAAAAGGCGGATTTTAGCAGCCTGCGCTACGTCACTCGCGGTGAAGTAATTATGGAGCACCCCACGGCGAATTTCGATTGGCGAGTGCCCATGTCGTTCGGCACCACCGAGACCATGACCATCAACACGTCCTACGACGCCGACACATCAGACGAACAATACGCCGGTAGCTGTGGCGTGCCACTGCCCGGGAACCTGATGAAAATTGTTGATCCGCAGACGCATGTGCTGGTGCCCGTTGGGCAGCGCGGCGAAGTCTGTATCAAGGGTCCCACCCTGATGATGGGCTATATCGGCAAGACCCTGGAAGAAACCTTCGATGATGAAGGGTACTTCTGTACCGGTGATGGGGGCTATGTCGATGGTGAGGGCCGGCTGTTCTGGGAGGGTCGCCTGAACGACATAATCAAAACGGGCGGGGCCAATGTCTCGCCGGAGGAAGTGGACGCCGCCATCGCCAACTACCCGGGTGTCAAGCGCGCGCAGACCGTTGGTGTGCCGCACGAGCTTCTCAGCGAAATGGTGGTGTCCTGCATCGTACCCATCGATGGCGCAGCACTCGATGAAAGCGCGATCATCGCCTACCTGAAGGAGTACCTGGCCAGCTTCAAGGTGCCGCGCCGGATACTCTTCTTCCGCGAAGAGGAATTCGCATTGACCGGTAATGAAAAGGTCAAGGCCAGCGTGATCCGCCAGTTGGCTGCCAGACGTTTGGGAATCACGGAGCTAAATGCCCCGAGTGAACGACCTGCTTAATGTTTCCAATTAATGCGAGTGAGCTTCGAGTTCTCGCAACAGTGTCCCCATGTCCTGTGTCTCCCATAAATTGAGAAACACGGTCATGATATGCAATTGGGCCCGCGTGGTCTCATCATCCCTGATGTGAGGGTCAAAGCGATCGGTGACCTGGGACAGGTCAGGAACCCTGGCCAAAATCAGTGCCGGTGCATCCAGCAGCCAGGTAAGGCCCATGATGCCGGCGTACAGCAGTATGTGTTGTTTCAGTTCGGCAGCGTCCAGGGCGGGACCGCCGCAGTTCCTGAATTGCACGATAAACGTGTTGAGCAATTCGTCCAGGTGATGGTCCCAGATATCCGTTTCCGCCGCACTCATGCAGCCCCACAAGGCCATGGCAACGTTCATCTGGCTGACATTGCCCCAATCCAGCAGTCCGCAGCGCAGCTCGCCACCCTCATCACGCCAGAACCAGCCGTTGTCGACATTGGCATTCCAGTGGCACAGGGCAATAAACTCCGGTTTGCTGGCCAGCACCGTGTTGGCGGCGGACACCAGTGACATGAAACGCGGTGCTTCTTCCGCGAGCCGCGCCGTGAATTCGGCACAGCGGATATTCGCCGGCAATACCTGCGGATAGTTACTCGCAAAGTCCGCATAACGTGCAACCCTGTTCGCGATTTGTTGCGGGCTGTACGGCTGGCGCTTCCCGACAGACAGCTTGCTCGGGTCAAAGGGAAAATGGCGTTCGACCATGTCGGGCAGTCGACCCGTCTTGTGCGTTCCGGCCAGGCGAGCGAGTGTGCTGAGCAGAACCTTATAGTGCTCAACGAGTTCGGGTATCTCGTAATCAAGACATTTTTCGTAATGCGCCTCGATGCTGCCGTTCCCGAAAGGCACACGCTCGGTGATTAAAATGCCGGTGCCCGACGCCTGGTGATAATCGCTGAAGTAACAGGTGGGGACGGCGATCGGAAATTCGGGACTGCGCGACAGCAGTGCGAATTGCACTTCCCGCTCCATCTGGAATCGCGCTCTGTCCCGCATGTCATCCTGGAAATCGCGGGAAAATTTGACGAACAGCTCAGTGTGCAAGTCAG
>JANPDE010000488.1:0-4064 GCA_031431315.1 Haliea sp. | reverse complement strand
CCCAAAAAACACTACCGCGGTAGCTCCCAGAGCCTGCTTCACTAGTGCCGGACCAGTGGGCATCGCGAGGTAGTGGTTGAGCATCGGCCCTATGGATGCGCCCATCACGCCTGTAAAAGCAAAAATAGCGAATAGTCCATTAATGCTGTCGGCGGTTTTATGCACTACAAAAAGCAAGCCAAATCCCACAAGCATGAGAATCAGGGCAGTACCTTGGCCAAGTCCCAGCGCCATAGATAGGCTCGCTGTCAGCGCACTAAACAGCAGGGTCATACCCAATAGCATGTAGGTATTCTTCAGGACTTTATTGGTATTCAGAGCTGACTCGATGCCGATCGAACCAGTGCTGTGCAACCCTTTGTGTTCCATAGATTACTCCGTAATGTAGCGCACCGACTGTGCGATGGTATGTCAGACAGATAATAAGGGCGAAAGATCCAAAAACCAAGCTGAACAGACCAACAAATCTGCAGGTAGTGAGGATCGAGTTCGTTGTCAGGTTGCCGGAAGAAGTTGGGGGTCAGGCAGATAAGACCCGTCAAAATGGCGGTGGGCTAAGGATTCGAACCTTAGGAGGGGATAAACCCTCAACGGTTTTCAAGACCGCCGCTTTCGACCACTCAGCCAGCCCACCGGGAAATTGATTTTCTGTGCCCCTATGCTGGGGCGCGTGAAGCGTGCGGGATTATACAGTGCTGAAATGTGGACACAAGAGGCGCTATTGCCTCCTGTGTCCAGCCTGGGGCCGATTGCACTCAGGATTGCCCTGCGGCGTGGGCGATAACCACTTCCGGCCTTGGACCGCGGGGATCGTTGCTAGCGCGGGGTGCTACACGGTCGCTGGACGTCGCAGCGGGAGCTACATGCTGGCTGAACAGCGGCCTGTAAGACGTAGTGATTTCAACCACACCTGCCGGACGCGCATCCACTCTGGGATCATTACAGGCTCTGCCGCTGTCCGTAATACCATCAGTCGAGAGGACAGTTGCTACAACCGTTTCTTTCGTTACAAGTGTTGGCGCAATCGGCTGAATGCTAGGCGAAGCACTAACCATTAACTCGGTGGTGTGGGGGATTTGTTCCCACCCTTCGTCGGTATTGACAGACGCTAAGGTCACCGGGGAACTGAATTCCGGATTACCCCCCTGCGCAGCGGAAATTGTCGCGGCCCGATTTGCAATGTTGATATCCCCCTCGCCATCGGCACCCACCACCACCACTGGCAAGGCTCGCTCAGCTAACGCCGATTCGTCCGGAACCGGCTCGAGAAGCTCACTCACCACGTCTGATGGCACAGCGTCCGTTGGTGGCAGACCCTCAATCTCCGGCTTACGGCCGCGATTGCGGCGTCGCCGTGGAGGCTCCGCCCGTTTCAAATCATTGGGGCGTTTGCGTGGCTTACCCTGCTCAGTGGCAGGATCCACTGCGTTTAGAGTTGAACTGAGTTCAACGGTCTCTTTACTCTCGTCAGCTGAGCGTCGCTGGGGACCCTGGTCAATATGCCGATTGTTTTCATTACGCGCCCTGGACTCAGGCGAACGCTCACGCCTTTGTTGTCCGCGCTTTTCATTGCCGCTGTCACGCTTTTCGGACTCCGCAACGTCCGCTTCACTTACGCGCTCAGCAGCGCTGGGTTGCTGCCCCCTCTGGGCGGCGCCACGGCGACGATTACGATTGCGGTTATTTGGGGAGCGTTGGCTGTCTGAAGCTCCTTGCGGATGCTGCCCGGCGACACGATCTCCCTGAAGGGATTTACTCTCCCGCGGCCGCTCAACTGCTTTGGCACCAACCAGGACAGAGAAGAAACTGGACAGAACTCCCAGCATTGTTTTACGACGCTTCCTGGCGTATGTCTTTTCTTCGATCGGTTTATCAGTAGTACCCACCACTGCAGCAGTAGCTTTTTCCTCTCTGCTTACCATGGGTGCACGTTGGGGAATACCCTGCACCGCAGCTTGTTGAACAGGCATGGGTGCAGAGTGAATATCACTAATCGCGTCCGCAGCAGGAACAGTAATATCTACGGAGTAGCTGACCTCATGCTCGCCGTCCACCTCATCATCACGCAAGCGAACCACTTCGAAGTGCGGAGTTTCGAGATTGGGGTTGGGTATCACGAGAATACGAACTTTGGTGTCGCGTTCGATTTCACTCAGAGCAGAGCGCTTTTCATTCAGTAGGTAAGCCGCCACATCCACGGGCACAATGGCCCGGACTTCCGCGCTGCGTTCCTTTATGGCTTCCTCCTCAAGCAGCCGAAGAATGGACAGCGCCAGGGATTTGGTATCACGAATACTGCCCTGTCCGGTACAGCGGGGGCAAACGATAGCGCTGGTCTCCCCCAGGGAAGGACGCAGGCGCTGACGTGACATTTCCAACAAGCCAAAGCGGGAAATTCGACCTACCTGCACACGGGCACGATCGATCTCGAGAGCATCGCGCACGCGATTCTCGACGGCGCGTTGGTTTTTGGGGGCCAACATATCGATGAAATCAATAACCACAAGGCCGCCCATGTCACGCAGGCGCAATTGTCTGGCGATTTCCTCGGCAGCTTCCAGATTGGTGTTCAAGGCCGTTTCTTCGATATCTCCGCCACGAGTTGCCCGCGCTGAGTTAATATCGATCGACACTAGTGCCTCCGTTGGATCAATAACAATTGAACCTCCCGAAGGCAGCCGAACCTCTCGCTGGAAAGCAGTTTCGATCTGACTCTCAATCTGAAATCGGTTAAACAGGGGAATGTTGTCGTCGTAAAGCTGTATACGTGACGTGTAATTGGGCATGACCTGGGCAACGAAATCGCAGGCTTGCTTATAGGCGTCTGGTGAGTCGATCAGTACCTGGCCGATATCGTCGCGCAGGTAGTCGCGTACCGCCCGGATAATGACATTGCTTTCCCGAAACAACAGTTCCTTCGGCTTGGCCTGCTCGGATGCCTTGGAGATGGCATCCCAGAGTTGCAGCAGGTAGTTGAGGTCCCATTGCAATTCTTCAGCGGCTCGGCCGACTCCGGCAGTGCGGATAATGACACCCATTCCCTCAGGGATCTGTAAGACACCGAGCGCTTCTTTCAGCTCAGAGCGGTCGTCTCCCTCGATCCGTCGGGAGATGCCACCGGCACGCGGGTTATTGGGCATAAGTACCATGTAGCGACCAGCGAGGCTGATAAAGGTGGTCAGCGCGGCGCCTTTGTTGCCACGTTCTTCCTTATCGACCTGGACGATGACTTCTGTGCCCTCCTTGACTATCTCCTTGATCTTGAGTCGACCATCGCTACCAGGTTTACGGTGGAAATACTCCCGTGCGATCTCTTTGAGGGGTAGAAAACCGTGACGCTCGGCACCAAAGTCGACAAATGCCGCTTCTAAACTAGGTTCCACTCGGGTGATTTTGCCCTTATATATGTTGGCTTTTTTCTGCAGCCGAGTGCGATTTTCAATATCGAGGTCGTATAGGCGCTGCCCATCGACCATTGCAACGCGCAACTCTTCTGGTTGAGTTGCATTGATTAACATTTTTTTCATAGCGCCATTGCCTTGTGACAACAGGCCTGACGGGAAAAGAGATCAGAAATGAATCCAGCAAGATGCCGGTTAGCAGTAGCAATTGGCTGAAAAGTCTCACATTTTTCAACCAGTTCCTGGATGTCGTCGGCAGTTTCGCTGCTCTAGGCACCCAGAGATGTTGTTAATTCCAACCACGGAATACCTCGCGGTTGCTATAACATCAGGCAGTAAAGTTTAGTGGTGCTACACCTGCCTTTTTGCTAATGTCGCAGCATCTGTGGCCTGCAACGACCCTGATAGTTCTCAATAACTGATTCCGTGTCCCGGCAGTACCTGCTGCTCGGTTCATACCATTGTCGACTGGGCTTGCATCTGTGCGTGGCTCGTTTCACCCGCCCTTTGCCATCTGCCGACATCCATTTAATTTGTGGTTGAACTGGCGGGACCATGCGTCTCACGCGCAGGCCCAAACAATCCCCAGGGGCTTATATTATCACCGGCTACGGCTTCAAAACACGAGCGGGTGCAACCACACTCTGGACAATATCAGCATAT
>JANPDE010000487.1:0-37956 GCA_031431315.1 Haliea sp. | reverse complement strand
CCACGCCGGGTGCCGCGGTGGTGAACAAATACTCTGTACCGCCAGCCAGCTGCCCCCAAAGAATCGTTTCGGGTGCGTCTATCCCCGCCAGTAACAGGGCTTCACCATTGATGCGAGCGCGTGTGGCGCGGCCGCCCGTGGCCAGCGCTTGCAGGGATGCCGCCGGACTGCGCGCCTGATATTCCTTGTAATAGAGCCCTAGCTCGCGATGAACTGCCACTCGCGTAAACGCCGAGCTACTCACCTGCTCCCAGCGGTCCGGCAGATAGTCCTCAGCCAGTTGCGCGGCCCAGTGGTGTAGCTGTTCTGCATCAAATCCAGTGGTAATCGCGGCGCGCCTCGGGCAGTTACCGATGGCACTATTCTACGCTGCGCGCGAATGCCAGTCTCCAGCACGGCCAGCGCATGTGTAAATGTAGTCAGGGCTGGGACGTGGGGTTATGATGACAGCCATAATAATTGCGACCTGCAATGCGCTCCAGGGTGTGGCAAACATCCAGGGTTGATGTTGCCGATAGACGGACAGAGGCTGTGGTTTGAAACATAAAGTATTGATAGTCGGTGCCGGCGGGCAGCTCGGACAGGAATTGCTGCGCACAGCGGCGACGGACGTTGAATGTGTGCCCATGGCACGCGCGGAACTGGATATCGCCGATGCTGCGGCGGTCGACGAATCACTTGCCACGGTGGCGCCGCAACTGGTGGTCAACGCGGCGGCGTATACGGCAGTGGATAAAGCGGAATCCGAGCCCGAGGCCGCCCGGCGCGGCAATGCCGAGGGCCCGGGGACACTGGCGCAGGCTTGTGCTCATCGGGGGGTCAGGTTGATCCACATTTCCACCGACTTCGTTTTTGATGGCGCCGCATCCCAACCCTATCGCCCGGAGGCAGCTACTGCGCCACTAGGCGAGTACGGGCGCAGCAAGCGCGATGGAGAATTGGCGGTACAACGCGTGCAGCCGGAGGCACTCATCCTGCGCACCGGGTGGCTCTATTCGAGCTTCGGCAACAATTTTGTCAAGACCATGTTGCGCCTGATGCGCGAGCGTGAAGAGCTGGCGGTGGTAACTGACCAGGTAGGCACCCCGACGTGGGCACATGGCCTGGCTGAAGCGGTGTGGGCCGCGGCGTCGCACCCACAATTGCGTGGCATCTATCACTGGAGCGATGCCGGGGTATGCAGTTGGTATGACTTCGCTGTGGCGATCCACGAGGAAGCGCTCACACTTGGGCTGTTGTCCAGGCCGGTGGTGATTCGCCCCATTCCGGCGACGGCGTATCCCACTCCGGCGCAGCGTCCGGCGTACAGCGTGTTGGACAAGACCAGCAGTTGGCGCGATTTTGCGCTGGAGGGCGTCCATTGGCGTCGCCAATTGCGTGCTATGCTCGCCGATTTCAAGGAGCTGGTGGATGGCTAATTCCCTGTTGGTAACCGGGGCGGCCGGTTTTATCGGTGCGAATTTCGTGCTGTATTGGATGTCGCAACATCCTGCAGACAGGGTGGTGGCCTATGACGCCCTCACCTACGCAGGCAATCGTGCCAACCTTGACGCGTTGCGCGATAACAAGAATTTCACCTTTGTCCACGCCGATATCTGCGATTACGAGCGGGTGCTGCAAGCGTTGCGCGAGCACAGCGTTACCACTCTGGTGCATTTTGCCGCCGAGAGCCATGTGGATCGTTCGATCACCGGTCCTGATGCATTTATAGAAACCAATGTCGTTGGCACGCACACGCTGTTAAAAGCGGCACGCGAAGTCTGGCTGTCCGGGAGCAAGCCGCAGTCACACCGCTTTCACCACGTATCGACCGATGAAGTGTACGGTTCGCTCAGTCCCACAGCGCCGGCGTTTCACGAGCAGCAGAAATACGAGCCGAACTCACCCTATTCCGCCAGCAAGGCCGCTTCGGATCATTTGGTGCGGGCTTACCATCACACGTACGGCTTGCAGGTCAGCACCAGCAACTGTTCCAATAATTACGGCCCTTACCACTTTCCGGAAAAACTGATTCCGCTGTGCCTTACCAATATCCTGCGCGGGCGACCCCTCCCGGTCTACGGCGATGGCAGTAACATCCGCGACTGGCTGTACGTGGAGGATCATTGTCGCGGCATCGAGTTGGTGTTGCAGCGCGGCGTGGTGGGGGAGACCTACAATATCGGCGGCAACAATGAGTGGAACAACCTGGATATCGTGCACCTGCTGTGCGACCAGATGGATGCGCGTTTCGCCGCAGACCCGACCTTGGCAGGGCGCTTCCCCGGCGCGCCCGGTGCCAGCGGCGGCAAGGCCCGTGACCTGATTACCTTCGTCAAGGACCGCGCCGGGCATGACTGGCGCTACGCCATTGATGCGGGCAAGATCACCCGCGAGTTGGGATACAAGCCCCGCGAGAGTTTCGAGACGGGATTGCAGCGCACCCTGAATTGGTATCTAGCCAACGAGCTGTGGTGGAAACCTTTGCTCAGCGCATGATCAGCAGGCCTGACGATAAATTGAATCGCATAGGGTTGGGGCTGTGTGCGGCAGTCAGGGTTGGTGCAGGCCTCTGTTGCGGAGAGGGGCCAGATATTCGCCGAGAGGCCTGCACCAACCCGGCCGCCGAACTGAATCAAAAGCGCGGAGTATCCTCCCAGCTCAGGCCCTCGGCATCCTTGGCTGACAACTGCGGCGTCTCGCCCGCCGGGACCGGCCACTCGATACCCACGGTAGGATCGTCCCACGCCAGAGTTTGTTCACTGGCCGGATGGTACACATCCGTGCACTTGTAGAGAAAGTCGGCGTAGTCAGACGTAACATAGAAGCCGTGGGCAAATCCCGGCGGCACCCACAGCATGCGTTGGTTCTCAGCGCTGAGGCTCACGCCGTACCACTTTCCCAAGGTTGGGGAGCTGCGGCGCAAGTCCACGGCCACGTCGAATACCTCTCCGGCGGTCACGCGCACCAGTTTGCCCTGCGTATGTTCCATCTGGAAATGCAGTCCGCGCAAAGTACCGCGCGCTGACCGACTGTGGTTGTCCTGCACAAACTTGAGATCGAAGCCTGCCGCACGAAAGGTGTCGTCGTTCCAGGTTTCCATGAAGAAGCCGCGCTGGTCACCGAACACCCTGGGTTCCAGCAAGTAGACATCGCGCAGTGGCGTTTCTATAAACTTCATGCGAACACCACCCCGTCATCTTTCAGCAGGTTTCTCAGGTAGAGCCCATAGCCGCTTTTTTCCAAAGGTTTGGCCAATGCCAGTAATTGTTCGGCGTTGATGTACCCCTTGCGGAAGGCCACTTCCTCGGGGCAGGCAATTTTCAGCCCCTGGCGTTCCTCGACGACGCGGATGAAATTGGCGGCATCCAGCAGGGAGTTGTGGGTTCCGGTATCCAGCCAGGCGGTGCCGCGGCTCATTACCTCCACGCGCAGGTCGCCGCGCTCCAGGTAGACTTTATTGACATCGGTGATTTCCAGTTCGCCGCGCTGCGAGGGGCGCACGGCCTTGGCGATATCCACCACATCGTTGTCGTAGAAGTACAGTCCGGTGACCGCGTAATGGGAGCGCGGATTGGTAGGCTTTTCCTCTATATCCCGGGCCACGCCATGGTCGTCGAAGCTGACCACCCCGTAGCGCTCCGGGTCCTGCACGTAATAGGCGAAGACCGAGGCCCCGGTGTCGCGGCTGGCGGCGCTGGTGAGTTTCTGGGAAAAGCCCCCCCCGTAGAAGATATTGTCACCCAGCACCAGGCTGGCGGGCGACTTGCCGATAAAATCCTCGCCCAGAATGAACGCCTGGGCCAGTCCGTCCGGGCTGGGTTGTACGGTGTAGCAGATGTTAATTCCCCAGTTGGAGCCATCCCCGAGCAAATCGCTGAAGGCACTCTGGTCGCGCGGCGTGGTAATCACCAGGATATCGCGGATACCGGCCAGCATCAGGGTGGCCAGCGGGTAGTAAATCATGGGTTTATCGTAGATCGGCATCAGCTGTTTGCTGACGGTGCTGGTCAGGGGATGCAAGCGGGTACCTGACCCACCTGCGAGTATGAGCCCCTTGTAGGCATTGGCTGTCATTGTTATTTTCCTGGCTGCAAAACGAGAGAGTATAGCGGCAGAAGCGCGGCGCTGGCGACCGCGAGGAGAGCCCGCACTTTACCACCGAGTTTTTAAGGGGTGGATTTTTGACCAGTAGCTGATTAAAATCTAGCCCCTTTTGCTGGGGGTTTTTGGGTCAGCAGCGCGAAACGGTGCGCAGCGGGTCCAAAGCCAGCTTAAAAAACCCCGCGTATTACTATTTTTTCGGACCCTTGAGGGGAATCCACTATCTGGCACCTGGATACAGTGCAGGCAAAACCAAGGCCAGTGTCCGTTGCGCCCAGTGCTCCTGTGCATACGGCGGCCCAGGAACTCCCTTTGCGTATTGCCCTGCTCGGCTATCGCAGCCAGCCCCATGGCGGCGGGCAGGGCATTTATATGCGCTACCTGAGCAAGGCATTGGTTGATGCCGGTCATAAGGTCGATGTGATTTCCGGCCCGCCCTATCCGCACCTCGATCCCAGGGTACGCCTGATCACATTGCCCAGTCTGGATCTGTTTGAAAATGGCCTGCGGTCCCTGCGCCCGCATCACCTGAAGTCCCTGAGCAATATCATTGAGTGGGTAACACAGCTGACCGGCGGCTTCGGCGAACCCCATACCTTCGGGCGACGGGCCGTGAAGTATTTGCGCCAGCACGGCCACAACTACGACCTGATCCACGACAACCAGAGCCTGAGCTACGGCATGCTGCAAATCCAGAAAATGGGACTGCCCCTGGTCACGACCGTGCATCACCCCATTACCAGCGATTTGCGCATTGCCCTGAGTGCGGCCCGCACCTGGCGCGAGCGCGTGCTGATCCGGCGCTGGCATTCCTTTCTGAACATGCAGAAAAAAGTCATCAAAGAGTTGCGCAATATCGTCACCGTATCCGATTGCTCCCGCCAGGACATTGCCCGGGATTTCGGCCTGCAGCCGGCGGGGATCAGCGTGGCGCACAATGGCATCGATACCGATGTATTCAAGCCCGTGCCGGACGTGCAGCGCAATCCGAAGCGGCTGATGGCCACCTGTTCCGCCGACGCGCCGCTCAAAGGCTTGCGTTATCTGCTGCACGCTTACGCCCGGCTGCTGGAGCGCTATCCAGATCTGGAATTACTGCTGGTCAGCAAACCCAATCCCGGCGGCAAGACCGAACAGCTGGTGCAGCGCCTGGGCCTTGCTGACAAGGTGCAATTCGTCAACGGCATCAGCACCGAGCAGATGGTGCGGTATTACGCCGAGGCTGCGATCGCGGTCGTGCCCTCGGTGTACGAAGGGTTCGGCCTGCCCGCTGGTGAAGCCATGGCGTGCGGTGTGCCGGTGATATCCACGGATGGGGGCGCACTGCCCGAAGTGGTGGGTGACGCCGGAATTATTGTCCCGGCAAAAAATGTCGACGCGCTGGTCGAGGCAATTGACAAGCTGCTGCAGGACCCACAGGCGCGAGCCGAGCTGGGCGCGCGCGGCAAGGCGCGTATCGAGCAGCATTTTTGCTGGCATGTCTGCGCCAGGCAGATGACCGATTACTATCGCGAAGTACTGGCGGGAGGTGCTGGCGGATGAAAACGGTTGATTTCGCCCGCCTGCCGCTGAAGTCAGGCGACATGGTGCTGGACCTGGGCTGCGGCCAGGGTCGCCACGTGATCTCGGCCTACGTCGAGGCAAATGTCCACTCCATCGGAGTGGATCTGTCACTGGATGACCTGAAAACAACACGCGAGCGATTCGCCAGCTTTGCCGAGCCCGACAACGCTGCCAAATCATTTGGTCTGTCTTCGGCCAGCGCCCTGAACCTGCCCTTCGCCGATGATACTTTTGACAAGATCATCTGTAGCGAGGTGCTGGAGCACATTCCGGATTACCGCGGCGCCCTGCGCGAAATAGAGCGGGTATTGAAACCGGGTGGACTGTTCTGTGCCAGTGTCCCGCGCCGTTGGCCGGAAAAAATTTGCTGGGCGCTGAGCGAGGGCTACTACAACGTGCCGGGCGGCCACCTGCGTATTTTTCGCAGTGGCGAGCTGCGCAAGGAAATTGAATTTCTGGGTTTTAAACATTACTACCGCCATTGGGCACACGCTTTGCATGTGCCTTTCTGGTGGCTGAAGTGCCTGTTCTGGCAGAGCCAGGACACCAATTGGCTGGTGCAACAATATCACCGCCTGCTGGTGTGGGACTTGATGAAGAATCCGGCGCTGACCCGGATACTGGAGAAGAGCATGAACCCGATCATGGGCAAGAGTGTAGTGATGTATTTTCGCAAGGAGGCGACCTCATGAGTGGTCTGTATCTCAGCCGGGGACTGTTTCCCGAGGAATTCCTGCGCCCAACCGTGAATTTCATTCTCGACTGCCAACGCGACAGCGGTGAGATTCCCTGGTTCGAGGGCGGCTACACCGACCCCTGGGACCACGTGGAATCCGCCATGGGTCTCTCGATTGGCGGCGAGTTGATTGCTGCGCGTAAAGCGTATGAATGGCTGGCTGGCCTGCAATTGGAAGACGGCAGTTGGTGGGCCTCCTATCGCGGGCAGGAAGTCGACAATGCCAATCGGCGCGAATCCAATTTTGTCGCCTACATTGCCACGGGTGTGTGGCACCACTACCTGATCAGTGCTGACAGGTACTTCCTGCACACGATGTGGCCCACGGTCGACAAAGCCATCGGCTTCGTGTTGTCCCTGCAATCCGAGCACGGGGAAATTGACTGGGCGGTGGACGGGGCTGGCAACGCCAAGGGCGATGCGCTGGTCACCGGCTGTAGTTCCATCTACAAGAGCCTGGAGTGCGCCCACAACATCGCGGTGACGCTGGGCGAGGATCGCGCCCATTGGCTGATGGCACGCGATCGCCTGGGCAAGGCGCTGCGGCATAAACCGGAGCGTTTTGATCGCACCTGGGAAAGTAAATCGCGTTATTCCATGGACTGGTTTTATCCTGTGCTGGCCGGTGTGTACACCGGCGCCGCTGCCCGCATGCGGCTGGCGTCGCGCTGGAACGAATTTGTGGAGGACAAACTGGGCTGTCGCTGCGAGAAGCAGCAGCCGTGGGTAACCATCGCAGAAACCTGTGAACTGGTCATGGCCTTGTTGGCCGCCGGGGATCATGCCCGCGCGGTGGAGGTGTACAGCTGGTTGCAGCAGTGGCGCACCAGCGACGGCTCCTACTGGACCGGTTACCAGTTGGTTGAAGACTTGTTGTGGCCGGACGAGAAACCCACCTGGACAGCCGGCGCCATTTTGCTGGCGGCGGACGCCCTCACCAAGCACACAGCAGCGTCAGAGCTGTTCTGCAGCGTGCGCTTGCTGGATGAGCGTGGAACTGCGCGCGAGCGACTCATTCTGGTGGATTAACGGGGCTGCGCTCGCTACACCCCCTGTTACAAGCGCCGTAACAAACCCAGGCTATTGACCTGGCCCAAATCCTCGAACAATCCGGACGCCAGCGCCATGCGGTATATCGCGTAGGGTGCCTGTCCTCCGGCGTGAGCGTCGTCGAACAAATCGTGAATCGCCAGTACACCCGTGCGCATCAGGTGTGGCATCCAGCAGCGGTAGTCGGTGAGCGCGGCAGCCAGACTGTGCCCGCCATCGATGAAAACCATCGCCAACTGTGTCTGCCAGTGCCTGGCGGCGTTCTCCGAACCGGCCACTATCGGCACTACCACCTCATCCAGCCCCGCGCGGTGGATATTGCGACGAAACTCCCTGAAGGTATCCACGACGCCCGCGCCGGCATCGTACAATTCGGGGTCGTGGAAAAACTCGCCGCGCTGGTGTTCTTCCGAGCCGCGGTGGTGATCCAGTGCGAATACCGTGCTGTTATTGGTGCGGCAGGCCAGTCCCAGGTAGATAGTGGATTTACCGCAGTAGCTGCCGATTTCCAGCACCGGCCCAGCCGCACTGGCCCGCAATGCCTGCTGGTACAGCGCCTGTGCTTCGTCGTCCGCCAGGAAACCCTTGATCTGGTCGATGTCGGCGGGCAAGTCGGGAATCATATTGGGCGACTCTTTGGGCGTAGAAGCCGCCTGCAGGGATCTGTTATTTGGTACCGGTAACCGATGTGGCTGACGGCGCCGATGGTGGCACCAGGAAGGTGTCCAGCCGGATGACGTCCCCGGGGCTGAGCAAGCCGGCCTGCTCCTTCAGGCGCATCAAATTGAGAATGTAATCGTAGCGGCTGTTGGCGTAATCCCGCTCGGCACTGAATAGGATATTCTGCGCATTGAGCACATCGACCACGTTGCGGGTGCCCACTTCGTAGCCCGCCTGGGTGGCGTCCAGCGAGCCTTTGGAAGACACGATACTTTGTTGGCGTGCGGCGATGCGCGATACATCGCTCAGTACAGTCATATGCAGCGAGCGGGTATTGGTCACCGTGTTGCGCGTCAGGTTGATGAGTTCCTCCCGTGCCGCATTGTATTCCTGGGCCGCACGGCGGCGGTTGGAGCTGATCGCTCCACCGCTGTACAGGGGCACGCTGAGCCTGACCTGCCACATGCTTTCATCCAGGTCACTGTCCGGCGGGCTGCTGATGCCGGTATCCGGTTCGGTATCGATGGAGCCGTCGACACTGTAGTCAGAGTATTCGTAGCCGCCGGTGACTTTCGGGGCATGCTCCATCTTGTTCGCCTTGGCATTCTGGCGCGCCGCTTCTTCCTTGTACCTGGACGCCTGCAGCTGGAAGTTATTGGCCAGGGAAAAATCCACCCACGCCGCGCGATCAGCCGGCTCTGGCGGGAGTATTCTAAAGTCTTCCGAGAGGACATTGAGATTGTTTTGGGGCTGGCCGGTCAGTATCGAGAGTCGCTCCAGGGCCACGGACACATTGTTCTCATCGACAATGCGGGTGACCTGCGACAGGTCGCGGGCCGCCTGCGCTTCATACACGTCGGTGATGGCGATCAGGCCGACTTCGAAGCGCTGCTGGGTCTGTTCCAACTGGCGTTCGAACGCGCGCTCCTGCGCCTGGGAGGCCGCCAGGTTGTCCTGGGCACGCAGCACCAGCAAGTAGGCTTCGACTACCCTGACGATCAGGTTCTGTTGGTTTGAGGCAAAGGTGGCTTCCGCTTCCTTGGTGACTTCCTTGCCGGATTGAAAGCTGAACCAGGCCGACAGGTCGAACAGCGACTGGTTGAGGGAAATCACATAGCCTTCTGTATCAATATTCTGGTTCGTGAATGTATCGGCAATGGTGATGCCGTCCTCGTTGAAAATGGGGCCCAGGGCGTCGGTGTCGCCATCCGAATGCTGATAGGAGTAGGCGGTGGACACCTGCGGCAACAGCGCCGAGCGGCTCAGGTTCTCGGTTTCCCGTTTGGCCAGGTAGACGGCTTCTTCCGCCTTGAGCTGGGCGTCGTTTTCCAGTGCCAGCTCATAAATGTCGCGCAGCGAGTCCGCCTGTAAACTGACGCAGGAGAGAAATAGAGCCAGCGACGACAGCGCGACAACCAGATTTTTCATGCAATAATCCCCGCAGGAGTTGTAGCCGATTTAATGCAAAGCAGTTTACCAGCCTCTCGCCTGTGATGCATATATCGAAACCACAATGAAAAGGTGCAGTTAGATTAAGTTTGTGCCATCTTAGGTCAATCGACGTAAACGATAAGGAATCTTGGACTGGTCGTGCAAAAGCTGATGAAAAAGCCATTCAAGCTTGACTTGACGGAGCTACACGCACTCTGTGACGCCAATTATGTCCGCCTGTTACGCCTGTTTCCTGATTATGAAAATCGCAATGTCCGGGATCTGCTGGTAGGCACTGCAAAAGTGCGCCTGACCGTGGTGGAGCGTTGCCGCTATACCACGATCTTCCACGTGCACCAACAGTTTGCAGAATCCCGCTGGCTGGGATTGCTGCGTGTCGAGGTGCGGGCGTATCACGACGTGCGCATGCTGGAAGTAGGCGTGTTTCAGTCCCACAGGCAGGTGGCGCCGCGTTACCAGTACCCCAACGACCAGATGTTTGCGCAGGATGAAAAGTACCAGCAGAACCGCTTTCTGGCGGATTGGCTGGAACACTGCCTGCTGAATGGACGCATTGCCCTCAACGTTGGCGCATCGCTGACCGGCCCCTGATCCTGTTCGATTCGCACCCGTCCTCCGATGCCCCCATCCTCAAACCACATTCAATTGATCGATGCTCCGGACCAAGTGCTCCGGGTGTTGCAGTTAACCGATACCCACCTCTGCCAGTCCCGCGGCGGCACCCTGCTGGGAATGGATACCGACCACTCCCTGCAGGCCGTCATCGATCTGGTAAAAAAGGAACGTCCCGCCGTGGATTTGCTATTGGGTACCGGAGACCTGGCTGACGGCGGCGCCGGGTCGGCCTATGAGCGCCTGCAGGAGTACTTCGATCAGCTAACTGCCGACAATTACTGGCTGCCCGGCAATCACGATAGTCGAGCGAAGATGGCGGCGGCGGCCAACAGCGCCACGCGCCTGTGCAAGGAAATCCGGGGGGGCCACTGGCAGATAGTGTTACTGGATTCGCAGGTGCCCGGACAAGTCGGTGGTGCACTGGGCGCGGATGAATTGCAGCTGCTGGAGCAGGCGCTCCAGGGCGCGCAGGAGCAGGGCTTGTATAGCCTGGTGTGCCTGCACCACCAGCCAGTGGCCATTGGCTGTGACTGGCTGGATCAGCAAATGGTGTCCGACGCTGCCGCATTCTTTGATGTGCTGGATCAGCATTCCGGTGTCAGGGGTGTACTGTGGGGCCACGTGCATCAGGAGATCGATTGGGATCGCAACGGCGTGCGCCTGCTGGCCTCGCCCTCCACCTGTGTGCAGTTTGCTGCCGGCAGCGTGAAGTTCAAAGCGGATGACCAGCCGCCCGGTTATCGCTGGCTGGACCTGCACAGCGACGGGCGTATCGAAACCGCTGTATCCCGTGTCTGGGATACGAAATTCATCGTTGAACTGGACTCCAAGGGTTACTAATAGCTCGCCTTGCGCGTGGCGCGCGGTACAATAGTGCCGTACCGAATTTCCCTGCCACACACGAAAAGTTGTAGCAATGAGTCAATACACCGCCGAAGACATTGAAGTCCTTACCGGACTGGAGCCGGTGCGCAAACGCCCCGGCATGTATACCGATACCACCCGCCCCAATCACCTGGCCCAGGAAGTCATCGACAACAGCGTCGACGAGGCCCTCGCCGGCCATGCCAGCGAAATTGACGTCAGCCTGAACAAGGACGGCTCAGTGACCGTGACTGACAATGGCCGCGGCATGCCGGTCGACATACATCCCGGACAGGGCGTGCCGGGGGTGGAAGTGATCCTCAGCACACTCCACGCCGGTGGTAAGTTCTCGGACAAGAACTACCAGTTCAGCGGTGGCTTGCACGGCGTGGGCGTGTCCGTGGTCAACGCGCTGTCCAGCGCGCTGGAAGTGCTGATCCGCCGCGATGGCAATGTGTACCGCATGACCTTCGCCGGTGGTGACAAGAAAACGGATCTGGAAATTGTCGACACCGTCGGCAAGCGCAATACCGGCACCACGGTAACCTTTACGCCTGACGCTAAATATTTCGATACCGTTGTGTTCTCGGTGTCCCGGCTGCGGCATGTGTTGCGCGCCAAGGCTGTGCTGTGCCCCGGCCTGCGCGTCAAATTCACGGATGAGAAAAAGGGCGAGACCGAAGAGTGGTATTACGAGGATGGGCTGCGGGACTACCTCGCGGATGCCACCATCGATTTTCCGGCTATTCCCGAAGAGCCCTTCATAGGCAGCTTCAGCGGCAGCAATTCTGCAGTGGACTGGGCTGTGCAATGGCTGCCGGAGGGTGGCGAGGTCGTCGCCGAGTCCTACGTCAATCTCATTCCCACCATCCAGGGCGGTACGCACGTCAACGGCATGCGCACCGGCCTGCTGGATGCCATGCGCGAATTTTGCGAGCTGCGCAGCCTGCTGCCGCGCGGCATCAAACTCACGCCGGATGATATCTGGGATCGCTGCTGCTATGTGCTGTCGTCCAAGCTGGGCGACCCGCAGTTCTCCGGCCAGACCAAGGAGCGCCTGTCGTCACGCGAAGCCGCCGCGTTTGTGTCCGGCGTCGTCAAGGATGCCTTCAGCCTGTGGCTGAACCAGCACACAGAAGAAGCGGAAAAACTGGCGGAGATGTGCATCGGCAATGCCCAGAATCGTCTCCGCTTGTCGAAACAGGTAACCCGCAAGAAGATAACCTCTGGCCCCGCCCTGCCGGGCAAACTGGCGGATTGCTCGGGCGAGGACCCGGCGCGCGGCGAACTGTTCCTGGTGGAGGGTGATTCCGCCGGCGGTTCCGCCAAGCAGGCGCGCAGCCGCGAGTTCCAGGCCATCCTGCCGCTGCGCGGCAAGATACTGAATACATGGGAAGTCGACTCGCAGGAAATCCTCGCCTCCCAGGAGGTGCACAATATTTCCATCGCGATCGGCGTCGACCCGGCTAGCGATGACCTTACCGGTCTGCGCTATCACAAGGTCTGCATTCTCGCCGACGCCGACTCCGACGGCCTGCACATTGCCACGCTGATCTGCGCGCTGTTCGTGCGCCACTTCCGACCGCTGGTCGCGGCCGGCCATGTCTACGTGGCCATGCCGCCGCTGTATCGCATCGACGTGGGCAAGGAGGTGTTTTACGCCCTCGATGAGGCGGAGAAGCAGGGCGTGCTGGATCGCATCGAGGCGGAAGGCAAGAAAGGCAAGGTCAATGTACAGCGCTTCAAGGGCCTGGGCGAGATGAACCCGCTGCAGTTGCGCGAGACCACCATGGACCCGGATACCCGGCGCCTCGTGCGCCTGGTAATAGGCGCGGGTGACGGCACCAATGAAATGCTGGATATGTTGCTGGCCAAAAAGCGCGCGCCGGATCGCAAGGCGTGGTTGGAGGAGAAGGGGGATTTGGCGGAGGTGGTGGTGTGAAGTACGAGTAGATGCGGACATGGATGGATTGGAGAGCTCATTGAAGATGAGACAGCGCGAACCGCATATCTGACAAAGTCCAAAGAATAAGAAATAGGGCAATAAACCGTGCGCGACTCTTACCAGAATTTCTTTTCACAAGGATATATCTCGAAGGAGCAGTTTTTTGAATTTGGGCTCTCAGAGACAATTTATGTGGATTTCGACACTGCCAGCCAAGGCTGGGAACATTTGAAGTTGCGAGTGCAAAGTAACGAACCAGTATTTATCCGAGGATTTGGTCGCGACGCAACTGGCACTCATCTATTTCAATCCTTTTATAGATACATGTTTAGCAATAAAAATATTCAGAAAGATGCAACCAACAATGCTGAACCTGCGCGGCTAATACGCAAATGGACAGGCTACTCAAAAAGCGGAGGGAATAGATTTAAGCCGATTAGGAATTATCAAATATCGCATGTGTATGGCAGGACGAAAAATCCATTCTGCTTTACCGCGCCATGGAATATAGTTTACGTCCCAAAAATCATTGATCCCCTAACCGGCCATGAAGCGAAAGGTGAATTCGTTGATGAATATTCAAAGCTGTTTCAGGCTCAGTGCTATAAAAAGTTCAATACTTTAATTGATGATTTCAACAATCTTGTTTCATCCCAGGAATTTTTAGATCGCATTGAAACATCGCTGCAACTTATGCAGCTTGGCGAGACGCCAGCGCCTACAGAGATGGAAAAACTAAGAAGATCAATCAAAAATGAATTTTGTCCAATAGAGACAAATGCTTAGCAAGCCAGCCGGGAGATAATGGGGACAGATGTCACCCGGAATCGCCGAACCGTCTTGGGTACAATGTTTGCAGCCCGCATCAACCGGGCCACTCGATTAACACCACATGGATAACCCTGCTCGATCAATGACCGATGAACCCGGGGTGATCCATAGACTTCCCGCGTTTCTGCAAAGATACGCCTAATCGCCGCCAACAGGCGTCGATCATCCTTGGCTCGTTGAGACTCCGGTCGATCCAGCCAGTCGTAATAGCCTCGACGCGAAACTCGCATCACCTCGCACAATCGTGTAACCGTGTAGATAGTCGCCTAGCTTTGAATAAACTGAAATCTTACCCGCTTTCCTTGGCGAAGAATATGGCCGCCTTTTTTAGTATTTCATTCTCCTCCCGGAGCCCTTTTACCTCGGCCCTCAGCGCAGCCGAATCATCAGTTTTACGGGTACGACCACCTTGCCCAGGAAACGCAGCATCACCGTGGGTTTCCAATTCACCTTTCCACAGGTAGAGTTTGTTCCTTGCGATCCCCAGCTCGCGGGCCAATTGGGCACCATCGATATCACCTTGTTGGACACGCTTCACGGCCTCTCGCTTGAATTCTGGGCTGAAGGTTTGTCTGGTTCGTTTGCTCATCTGCACATGCCTCCGAGGATAGTGTGTCCTCTTTAGTGAACGTGCGTCAAACTAGGGGATGATCAGATCTATTTTATAGAAAAAACGCGCGAGCGAATCAAAGAAAACCTTAGCACTAACACTCCCGACACAAACCGGCAATCTAACTAGCGAGTCCCGCGAGCGGGCGCGACTAAGCTTCGGCATTGTGCGGCTTGACAGTGTTGCGCAATACGCTACACTCGTCACATGATCAAATCGTTCAAACACAAGGGATTGGAAAAATTCTATTTGAGCGGCAGTACCCGTGGTATTCAGGCGGCTCACGCCAATAAATTGCGTATGCAGTTGGCGGCCCTTGATTCCGCCCAAGCCGTTGATGATATGGATATCCCGGGTTATCGATTACACCCACTGAAGGGCAGCCGCAAAGGTATTTGGTCAATTATGGTGAATGGCAATTGGCGAATCACCTTTGAATTTACTGATGGCAATGCCTTTATCGTCAACTATGAGGATTATCACTAATGAGTATGCACAGCCCGCCACACCCCGGCGAATTTATCCAGGCAACCTATATGGATCCGTTTGGCTTGAGCTGCCGTTATCTGGCAGCGCAGCTCAATGTTGCGGCATCTACGCTCAACCGTATTTTAAAGGAGCAAAGTGCTATCAGCCCGGAAATGGCACTCAGGCTCTCCAAAGCGCTAGGTCGTTCGCCCGAGAGCTGGCTTGCCATGCAAGATGCTTACAATCTCTGGCAAGCAAAGAAAACGGTCAAGCTTGGCAATGTTCAGAGAATCAAACTCAGCGCCGCATAACCAGCCAAGGTAGCGGACAAGTTCCGTGTCGTCCCCCGTTTCGTTAATGGCTTACTATCCTATGAAATTACTAATCCGCAATCTTTCACGCAGCACTACCGAAGAAGAATTGAGGGCCCTATTTGAAGCATATGGCACCGTACAATCCTGTGATCTAGTGTCAGATAGAATCACCGGTCAATCTAAGGGGTTTGCTTTTGTGGAGATGCCGCACTCAGGTGACGCCAAAGCCGCGATGAAAAAATTGAATAACCTGAACCTCGCCAATAACAAGATTCGAGTTAAAAAGGCGGAAGCCAAAAAAATATAGCAAGTGACCAAAAACAAACGCCGTAACCAGCGCCACCGGGCTCAGAGCGTATTGGTGCCATTAAAGCATGAGTAGTGAGCAAGCAAATAATCCAATGCACGGCCTGACCCTGGAGCAGGTTGTAACGCAATTGGTGGATCACTATGGCTGGGATGGAATGGCTGAGAGAATCGGTACAAATTGCTTTAAGAGTGATCCATCAATTAAGTCATCACTGAAGTTTTTACGCAAAACGCAATGGGCCAGAGATAAGGTGGAGAAGCTGTATATCGCGACCTTTGCAAAACCATCGCCCTGGCAAAAATAATTCCGTCGCCAATTACCCCTATGGGACAACGGGCGCAGTTGACCAGGGCATTGCGGCTTCCAGCTCCGCCGCAGTGCGCAACAGAAGATCCTCGCGATGCGCCGCGGCCACCAATTGCACCCCGATCGGCAAGCCGGTGCTGTCCACGTGTACGGGCAGGGAAATAGCTGGCTGCCCGGTAATGTTGAAAGCAGCGACAAAGGGTATGATCTGCGACGAGCGAATCAGGCCCGCCAATGAATTGTTGGCATCATGAAATTGTCCCAGCGGCGGCGGTGGCTCAGGTATGGTGGGCGTGAGCAGCAGATCGAAGCCGTCAGCGGACCAGAAGCTCGCCATCTCACGCGTTCCCCGATGAAAGAACTCTATAGCGTTAAAATAGGCGAGGCCGGTCGTTGATCGCCCCGGCTCGGCAATGAGCCAGGTGCCCGGCTCGACATCGGCCTCGGTCAGCGGTCGACCAATCATGGCGCCTACTCGATCAAGTTCGGCAGCCGTCCACACTCCATAGGCCGCCATGAAGTGTGCCATGGAATTTTCGAAAAACGCCGGTGAATTCCAGACCGCGGGGCGGGCCTCCTCAACGTGATGCCCCAGCGACTCCATGTGTCGAGCAGTTGCAAGCACCGCGGTGGCGCACTCGGGTGACGTGACACAGGACGCATCCCCGGACACGAGCGTGAACCCTATGCGCAGCCGCGGTCCGGGTGCGGACAACTCCTGAGGGTAGGGCCGCAGCGGACGTGGTGCAGTGTAGGGATCGCCGGGCATTTCTCCCTGGATGGCCTGCAATACCAGGGCGCAGTCGCGCACGGTGCGGGTCAGGGCCATGCGCGCCACGAGTCCGCCCCAGGCTTCGCCCGCTTCGGGCCCCAGCGAGTGCCGACCGCGCGTTGGCTTGAGTCCCACCAGACCGCACGCAGAAGCCGGTATGCGAATGGATCCTCCGCCATCGCCGGCATGAGCCATTGGTACGAATCCTGCGGCCACCGCCGCCGCTGACCCACCACTGGAGCCACCCGCAGAGTGCCCCAGGTTCCAGGGATTGTGGGTTGGACCCTTGTCCAGCGGTTCAGTAGTGGGCATCAGGCCGAACTCTGGAGTATTGGTGCGGCCCAGAATCACCAGACCGGCCTGGCGGAATCGGGTGGTGAGGTGACTGTCGGTGGGCGCAACATAACCGGCTTGCGCCAACGCGCGATTTCCCGCGTGATACGGATCGCCAGCCGAATAACCGTCGAGGTCTTTCAAGAGGAAAGGCACGCCGCGGAAGGGGCCATCGGGTAGTACGCCCCGGGCTTCCGCCCGCGCCTTTTCAAAGCGCGGGTGAATGACTGCGTTGAGGGCGGGATTCCCTCGCTCGATGCGGGCAATGGCTGCATCGACCAACTCCAGGGCAGAGACTTCGCCACTGCGTACCAGGGCGGCTTGTGCCGTGGCATCGAGCGATGCAAACTCGTCGCTAGGTGGCTGGTCAGCGTGCATAGTGATTCCCGGCGTGTTGATGGGCGTTGTTTGCAAGATATAGGCACTCCAGCGGTATGTAAACCGAACGTTGTCCTCTCATTGTCGACGAGAACACGGCTTGACCCCGGAGCGGGTTGTTAGGATTTCATATAGAATAAGCAGTCAGAGCTCATCTGCGGACGCATGATCATGATTGGAAGACTATTGGTACTTGTTGTTATCACTTGCTGCTATGCAAACAGCGCACTCAGTGCGACCGGCCCCAAAGTCACCCATGCCTATGGCGCCAATGCGAGCCAGATTCTCGATAGCTATTCACCACCCGGTAGTGGTCACCCTATCCTGATCTACACACACGGAGGGGGGTGGCACAACGGCTCCAAGAACAATAATGTCGACAATAAAAAACAAAGCCTTATTGGTAGTCACGATTATGTGCTGGTCAGCGTTGAGTACCGCAGCGGCTTCGAAACCAATTGGCAGGGCCAGGCGAATGACATTGCGTCCGCGATAAATTGGGTCTACCTGAACGCGGCGACCGTTGGTGGAGACGCCAGGAATATTTTCGTTGTGGGGCACTCTTCCGGCGCACACATGACTGCGCTGGTAACGATGGACGACAGCTTCGGCATACGCGAAAAGGTTCAGGGCATCGTACTTTTGGACTCCGGAAACTATGACGTGGTGGACGGCTACAATACCTGCACTGGAGCATCCTGCGGCACATATGGACCGTTCTGGGACAATTACAATCTGATCTCGATGGAAAACGGATCACCCGTTACCCATGCCGATGACAACACTGTCGCACCCACGATCCTGATCCACCAAAATAGACTAGACAAACTTAATCAAGCCAATTTACTCAATTCGGCAATACACGCTGGCGGGCAAACAGTAGTTGCGCAGTACGGTACCAACGATAGTCACAATGCCATCAACACGAACATCGGTGCGGTGGGGTATTCTTACTCCACTCAAGTATCAAATTTTCTGGACGGTCTGGTAGTAGCGGCCCCTGTTCCGCCTGGCTGCTAATCTGCTTTCTCGAATTAAAACGGCAATTAAGTTGCGACAGCGGTGAACACGTGAGCCTGGGTTCAATTATCGGCTGCTGCGCTTCCGATACATTTTCGACGTAGACAGAATTTTTCGTCGTGTTCGAGGGACGAATATCCCTGAGAGTCGTTGCGGTCGCAATTTGGGAACGATTGGGAAAGCTACCGCGCCAATGTGGGGCGCTGGATACCGCGACGCACACCGTGGCGCGTGTAAAGTGACCGTGAGGCGGGTACTACTCTGTCAACTGCGCTGCCAGAAACGCATCGATCTCCCTCCAGCCTGCGGCGCGCGGATTGACGTCAATAGTGTTGTGACCGGCGCCCGGCTGGCTCCAATGCAGCAGTGGTCCCCGGTGTGCCTCCTTCAATGGCAGCGCGAGCCGCTCCGGCACGATGGTATCGTCGGTACCGGTTACGATCACCATGGGCCCAACGAAGTCCCGGAGTAATTCGAGAGTTTCAAACCGATCGCGTAGCAACAGCGACACCGGCAGGAACGGTAAGTGGTGCTGTGCCACCGCGCCCAGTGAGGCGAACGGTGTCACGAGTAGTATCCCGGCGATTGCGTCGGGCCGCGCGGCGGTGACATGCGCGGCAACGCCGCTGCCCAGCGACTCGCCGAGCAACAGCACGGGCCCGGGCCGCTCCGTTTGTAGCAGGTCCATCGCCTGCAGTGCCGCATCGCGCAGGGTTTGCTCGGAAGGGCTCCCGGGGCGAGGCCCGTAGCCGGTATATTCCAGCACCGTCACCTCCCACGGTCCGGAATCGTACAGGCCGCGGAACAGCTCCGTCCAATAGCGCCGGTCGAGCGCCTGCCCAGCATTGCCGTGCAACACCAGCGCGCGCCGTGTCGCGCCGGGCGAGGAATAACGCCATCCCAGCCAGTTGCCGCCGGCATCCCGCCAGGCGCTGCCGCCGAGGCGTTGCACTTCGGCCAGGGCTGCATCGAGGTTTTGCGTCTGTGGGTGATAAATAAAGGAGCGCTGCATTAGCGCATAGAACAGTACTACTGCCAGATAGGCTAAAAGCGCGATGCCGACCAGCTTCATCACTCGCATCCCTACTCCCATTCCTCAGTGGCCAGCATACTCTGTTCTGTATGTGACCAAATTGCGGTACTGTACCGCAACTACAATATAACCATGGGGAGGGTAGTAATGTTGAGCCGGGATGTGACGACCAAAATTGCCTTTGTGCTTGATGAATGCATCCCCCCGCTTCTGCGTGACTCAAAATGGTTCATGTGGATTCCTTTCAAAGTCCTGTTTGGAAACAAGGCCGAGGCGTTTTTTAGGTTCAAAGAACGAGTTTTCGACATGTCATTCGAAGAGTTCAAGAAAACTTATGAATTCCTGGAGGACGTGCATATCCAACGCGAGACAGATTTGAATAACACCTGTATCAACACGATACTGGACAACATTTTGGGTGAGAATGTGCTTGAAGTTGGCTGCGGTCGTGCTTATCTCGCCAGTTTGATTGAAGAGAAGGCGAAAATTACAGCCTGCGATATGGTCATTTCCAACACGCTGCGTGAGAAATATCCGCGTATCGATCTCCGCGAAGCCGACGTACAGAGGCTCCCGTTCAGGGACGGAGAGTTCGACACCGTTGTATCGACCCACACCCTTGAGCATGTGCTCAATATCAACGCAGCCATCGGTGAACTGCGTCGGGTGGCAAAAAAACGGCTGATCATCGTCGTGCCCAGACAGCGGCCTTACAAGTACACATTCGACTTGCACGTGCATTTTTTTCCCTACGAGTCATCCGTACTCGCCCACTTCGCTGACGGGAATCACGTGCGGAACCTGAGATCACAGGGAGGCGATTGGTATTATCAGGAAGACTATTCCTGATCAGAAAACGTCCAGAACGTGTTCAGCAGGAAGTTCATAGCGGGAACCACTATCGCTGCCGATGCCTGGGCGAGCATGTACCACAGGCCCATAATGTTCAACATTACAAACATGATGGACAGATTGGTCAAAAATCCTATCCCAGAGACGGCCAGATAACGCGGCAATGCGCTGGCATGTTCCCTCTTGCTCTGAAAGGTCCAATTACGGTTAAGAATATACGATTGCATTACCACCCAGACAAAAGCCGCGCAAGAGGCCAGCAGCGGCGGCATTCGAAGATACTCGACGCTGATATATAACAGCGATAAATGAGTGACTGTCCCAATGGCACCTACAACCAGGTACTTTGCCGCATTGACGATCATCAGTAGTGGTGTCTGCTCTGGGGGTTCTTTGAATCGTCAGAAATTAGATACCGGGGCCGCGCTTTCACTTCATCGTAAATTCTCGCCAGGTATTCGCCTATGATTCCTAACGACACCATGAGGGCGCCGCCGATAATGAGTAGCAGGAGAATTACGGTAGTAAACCCGCTCACTGCTACGCCCGTAACGTACTGATACAATGTCGATACGCCGAGAATTACGGAAAAAGCTATAAATACTAAACCCGCGACTGTAATCGTATGCAGCGGTGCCGATGAATAGGCGGCAATACTGGTCAGCGCAAGCCTGAACAGGCTCGTCACCCTCCATTTCGAGGCGCTGTCGGCTCGCTCGCCCACGTCAAATTCGATTTGCTCACGCGTAAAACCAACCCAGGCGCTCATGCCGCGAAAAAACAGGTTCCGTTCGCCAAGCGCTTTCCAAGCCTCAATGACACGCCTATCCATCAACTTGAAGTCAGATGCATTTTTCAGATTGACACCCGATAAGTGGGAAAATAGCGCGTAAAATCCGTTGGCCGCCAGAGTAGTGAGGATGGGCTCGTCTCCTCTGCTGCGCTTGACGGCCTCAACTACATCCACCGTTCCGGTATACCAGATATCGAACATTTCGCTGATCAATGCGGGAGGATGCTGCAGATCCGCATCCATGACAACGACGGCCCTGCCGTCAGCGATTTCCAAGCCCGCGCACAATGCGGACTCCTTGCCGAAGTTACGCGAAAGTTTGATGGCATGAATCTCGCGGTGACGCGGACATAATTGTTGAATCAAAAGATTCCAAGTTGAATCCAGGGAACCATCGTCAATGATAATGAGCTCAAAGCTGCGCAGCGCAGTAATCTTATTGAGTTCTTGAACAATCGTTTCAATAGCATTGACAATGATAGCCTCCTCATTGAAAACAGGAATGACGAGCGACAAATCCTTCATATTATGACTTTTCTACCGTGCTTGTTTGATGAGGCAGTCTCGCAATCACATCACATCCATGTCGATGATGTCCCGCAATTTTACCGGTTTGGAATATAATCTCTGGTCAGGGTGTTTGGTCCATAGTGCGATAGACATGTCCGAGAGTTTGTACCCGGTACCCCGGGCCCAATACACCAATGTCTGGTAGCTATTGGCCCAATGTCGGCAGTCACTGTTGCCAAATAACAAACCATTGTGCTCGCCGTATATATATACAAAGCACTCATTGCTACTGATCTCGTTAGTAAAATTGAAAGTCAATACGTCGCTCTCGGAGTTGTAGTCAGCAATAATTGACAGTTCGAGATACCGACCTGCCCAGCTGGCTTCTGTCATCGGCAACGCATTTCCCCGGACGCCCATGGCTGTTTTGCCTGTTATGTCATGATAATGCAACTGTCCCTCATCGGATACCTTAAGGGTTCCCCATTCTCCGTTGTGCAACTTGCCAACGTACACCCAATTAGCCAGCGACCGCTCAATAATAGGCAGAGGTGTAGGGATTTTCAGATAACTATCAGGGTCTGATTTCAGGATCTGCATGTAAACCTTCTGAGCCACTGGCCCATGTAGAGGCTTCTGGATGCGCACGACGCAGGCCTGCACGCTGCATGCCAAGACCACAACGAGAACCACGCCGGTCAGTACCCGGGATTCTGTAATGCTGCACAAATAAGCAAAGAACAGCAGGAATGTAATCGAAGCGGTAAAAAACCAGCGCCCGGGTCGGGGCGCTGTTGCCAAGTACGGGTGCAATGCCAGAATGGGTAACATTAACCCCGCAACGCCAACCAGCAGCCCAATTCTGACAGAGATGCTCAATCGCCTAAAATTTATGAACAGCAATAGCGAGAACAACGCGAACATCAGTACTGACGCGCCAATTGTAGTAAACAGGGAGCGTGCGAGATTCAAGACCACATGGAGAAGTATGAGGAGCCCCTGAGAGTCCTTGATTTGATCCAGGAGTGTTGTGGTGTATGAATACCCGCCAAAATCACCGAGCATATAGATTCGCCACACCAAGTATGCCAGCAGAGCCAGGGAATATGGGAGGATCAGCATGATCTTGCGGCGCACACCCCCGTGAAAAACAAAAAACAGCACACCTGGAAGCGGGACAAATACCTCTTTTGCCGTTATTGACAAAATATAAAGTAATACTGAACCTACTAACCCTATCAGTTTCCCGGTTCTGTTGTAGCATTGGGCAAAATAGAAACTCAGAAGGCTGAAGATCATGCCTTCGAGATAGTGTCTACTCACGACATGGTCAAAAACTTCAAACGTCGCCGGCAGTGTGATGATGGCGAAGCAAAACAGGCTCGTAATCAGGATGGAACGTGTCAGCCGGTAGAGAACCAGGTAGACAATACCGAGCAACAACCCCGCGGAAAGCAGATGATGCACTCTGTAGTACTTGGCTTCCAGTTGAAACAGGGTGTAGTCGAGGTCCCAGGATAGCGTGATCCAAGGTGTTAAATGTGCAAAGCTAAGCAATTGATACTTCGACGGCTCAGTAAAGTACTCCAGAGGAGAATAGAGCAAGGCCTGTGCCAGTAGTAAAGGCGTGTCAACGACGCTAAAAGGCTGATTAATCGTCTCAAAATTGAGTAACAAGAAGAGTCCGTACAGACAGACCAGACTGAAGATAATTTGTGTAGTTTGATGGGCGTAAAATTGTTTTATTATCATCGGTTCATGCTATCTATACCAAGTTAAACATAGTTGATCCGGACTTCGAAGTCGATGATAAACCGGTTGAGCGCCGCTTTACAATTATGGATCGGCATGGTGCCCAAAGCACTTCGTGGGGTAGACTCTCCATCTCTTCGATGCATCCATTATCGCCAGAAAGACTACCTTGATTGCTGAATCATCAGTGGGAAACAGCTTGCGTTTCTTGACCTCTTTGCGGATCACACTGTTCAAGGTCTCGATGGCGTTGGTGGTATAGATCGCCCTGCGGATGTCTTGCGGGTACTGGAACAGCGCCAATCACCAGCGCCACGGCATCTCGCTTGAAGTCTTCCGTATACTGACCCCTCGTTCACTTTTGTGTTGTTATTGTTCACCTCGTTATGGCATTTTACAGACTTAACTCGGTGTCCGGATGTAATCAGACCTCTTCAGCGACGTACTTCGGCTGAAATAAGAATAAAACGGTTAATCAGAGGTTCCTCAGAGAAACAGTGCTGGTTTTGGAGATATTTCTTGATGGAAAAGCTTGCGGTAATAAACGGGCTGAGGGGCGCTGCGATTATTGGCGTCATTTATCACCATGTTTTCTATCGCCATACGTTTGCTGGATTCGGGTCTTTTGAAGTCTTTGGCGTTGAGGTTCTCCCGTTCACCTACCTTTCTAACGGTTGGCTAGGCGTAAATCTTTTCTTTTTGCTGTCAGGTTTTGTTTTGGCTTACCCCTTTTTTCTCGGGAAAAGGCAGATGTTATCTTCTGCAGATTTTAGAAGTTTTTATCGGCGTAGGGCTGGCCGATTATTGCCTCTCTATTATTTCTTTTTGGTGATTAGCATTACTTTACTGGCGAAACCAGTCGCTATCGAGGTTCTTGTAAAGGAACTTATGATTATGGGAACTGCGACCTTCAATTTCACAAAGCACATGTGGTTCCCCAGATTCAACTTTGCTTTTTGGTCAATTGGCATAGAGATTTGGTTTAGTATCCTCTTTCCATTTATTCTAGTTCTTATTCGAAAGTACGATATATATAGAGTGTTGGTGGGCGTGCTTATTTTATCGTTGTCTGTGAGGATTTTTGCAAACGCTGAAGTGCTGTATCTCCCGCCGGATACTGCGCTATTGGATCCCGTAAGAGATAGCCTTTTAGGTAGATTGGATGATTTTATGTGGGGAATTTTCTTATGCCACATGTACGTTACTCGACCGCAATATATCTTAAAGGCGCACAAATCCTTTTTGTTCATAAGTGGCTTTATATCTGCGACCGTCGCTTGCTTACTATGGGATTACGTTTCCTTGGGGTTGATTTCCACACAGGTCGTTCCGTTTATAAACCTGGTGCTTGATGTTGGATTTTCTCTAATACTTGCTTCCCTACTTTTCGCGGAAGAAAGTATTTTTGTTCGCCTTTTTTCGAATTACTTTCTTCAGATTCTAGGTCTGATGTGCTACTCGCTATATGTTTGGCATGTCCCCAGCATGAGAATTATAACGAACTATGACGTAACCCATGTTATTTCTTATATATTAGCCCTATTCATATTGTCCTGCCTTAGTTATCGTTATATTGAATTTGGCCGAGAAGAGAACGCTAGGAGTTTGTTTCTCATGAATGGCGCCAGAAGCTGAATGTGAAATACACCGGCCTCTTGCTCGGGATACATATAGACCCAACGGGGAGTGTAAGCGACATTGGTAGTTCAGGGGTTAGTAGTGAACGTCGGGCACACGCAATGCCGGTAGCATAATGTATAATGCATAATTCACAATCCAGTCTTCCCGCATACCAACTATCGGCCGGGACATTGACGGCCTGTGTGCGGTTGCGATTCTTGAGTAGTCCTCTTTCACACGTTTCCAGAACTATTGCCGGGTGGCTCCATTGGAGTAGATATTTTCTTTGTTATTTCTGGATTTCTGATTTCCACCATTATTTTCCCAAGTCCCAAGACGCGATCAAGGCGGGCCAGCGCGTGCTCATTATCGACGATCTGATCGCTACGGGCGGCACTGCGCTGGCGGCTATCAAGCTGGTGCGAAGACTCGGTGGCGAGGTCGTCGAGTTTGCGGCAGTGGTCGACCTTCCCGATATCGGCGGCAGCCGAAAGATCAATGAGGTTGGCGTGAAGACCTACTGCCAGACGCAGTTTGAGGGGCATTAGGCGCAATTCCGCCATTCCACGTTGGAGCCGCTATACCACGAATATAGCGCTATACTAATTTCTGCCCGGTGGCGAACCGACAAATCGAAGAAAGGAGTGCTCTATGACAGTCATTTCCTTCTGCTTTGCAGTTCTACCAGTCCTCTTCTCGCTAAAGGCTACGGCGCAACAGAGCCCTGAAGATTTGTTACTCAAAGAGCAAATCCGAGCTTTGGACTTGGCGCATGCAGAGGCGATCTTCAAAGGTGATAGGGTCAAGCTGGAAGCGCTGCTACCTGACGACCACACCGTCAATCACCCGACCAATCGGATCGTCCAAGAGAAGTCCGAGCTTCTGAACTTAATAAGCAACGGCGTGATTCGCTACACGCGTTTTGAACGCCGGCCAGAGAAATTCCTCTTCTACAAGGACTTGGTTGTAGTAATGGGCGACGAAACAGTCGTTCCAGCACCCGGAGCACCTGATGAAGGTGTCATTCTTCGGCGTCGTTATACAAATGCCTGGATGCTCCATGATGGGCAATGGCGCTTAGCGTTCAGACACGCAAACAATGTTCCAGCCGCTGCTCAAGAGTAGGGCTCACGTACCGAACAATGCATTCAAGCCGACGCCACTTCGCGGGCGCGACTTAAATCAGGCGTCAGACCCACAATCAGCAATATAAAGAATTGCATGACGAACGAACAACGATCAGCACCATGCAGGCGAATACAAAGCAGATTATCTTCCATCTGCAGGCTTCCGGATTTATTACGGAAGAAATTACTACGGCAACTACAGTCGTCACAGACACGATCGCGCAGCAGTATGGGGGCAAAGAAATAAATATGCGCTGCACGACTCAGCAAGTGATCACCCTGTACTCCAATAAAATTGATGCCGTAAGAGCCTCGCAAGGAAACCTGGCTGCGCTTGGAAAAAAAGGCATTGCTCTTGGCGGCAATGAATACGACAAAAAAACAGTTTATATGCACTGGACTGAATGGCATAAAGCCAGCGATGATTGAAGAGGCAGCTCGAAACGCCAGATCCGTAGCTGAGCAGTTTGCCTCCGATGCCAAAAGTAAAGTAGGTAAGTTGAACAGAGCAAATCAGGGTCAATTTGTAATAGAGGATCGCGATGGCAATACTCCGTACCTCAAGAAGGTTAGGGTTGTATCGACGCTCGAGTACTCTATTCTTGGCTTTGGTGGAAGCAGGTATCGTATCGAGTACATCGGCCATCTTTGACCAAGCGGGTGATTCCACCAGGTATCAATTTTAGGATGAAAGCAAATGCCCAAGGCAAGTGAAATCAAAAAGAACGCAGCGATCAACTATAGTGGTAGAACCTATATCGTAAGGGACATCGAGCGTTCTGTTCCGCAAGGCCGTGCAGGCGGCAGCCTCTACCGTATGCGCATGTATGATGTTGTCACGCAAAGCAAAATTGACGAGACCTTTAAGGACTCAGACATGCTGACTCTTGCAGACCTCATTCGCAAGCCCGTCATGTTTTCATACATTGATGGTAATGAGTATGTCTTTATGGATACAGGTGACTACACACCGTACAACCTCAATACGGAATCCATTGCTGACGAGATTCTCTTCATCAATGAAGCAACAGACGGTATTCATGTCATCGTAGTTAACGAGGTACCGGTAGCGCTTGATTTGCCATCCATCGTAGAGCTTGACGTTACGGAAACGGATCCTTCGATCAAGGGCGGGTCTGCAACGTCAAGAACCAAGCCCGCAAAACTGTCGACCGGCCTGATCGTGCAAGTCCCGGAGTACATTTCTACTGGGGATAAGGTCAGGATCAATGTGGAGGAGCGTAAATTTGTGGGCCGAGCCGACGCCAAACACGGATAAGCAGCATTCTGACTTATGCCTGTGCGGCGAATCTGTGGCTCAGCAATGCCAGACGCACATTTGACCGTTATTCGAATTTGGAGAATTGAGGGAGGTCATATGGAAGCAGGTTTCTGGCATCAAAAATGGGAACGGGGTGAGATTGGTTTTCATGAAAGCGAGACCAACCCGCTACTGATACACCATTTCGAAAAACTGATGACGGCGGCGGGCAGCCGCGTTTTCCTGCCGTTGTGCGGCAAGACGCGCGATATCGCATGGTTGCTGGCCGGCGGCTACCGCGTTGTGGGCGCCGAATTGAGCGCTCTCGCCATCGAGCAGTTGTTCAATGACCTCGGTGCGAAACCGGCAATCGCCAAATCCGGAAAATTGACTCGCTACAGCGCCAGCAACATCGACATTTTTGTGGGCGACATTTTTGAGGTGTCCGCCAAAGACCTCGGGTCAGTAGACGCAATCTACGATCGCGCGGCCCTGGTGGCGCTGCCCGCGGGCATTCGCGAGCAATATACATCGCACCTGATCGACGTCACTGGCGCGGCACCGCAGTTGCTGGTAACACTTGAATACGATCAATAACTGCTGGACGGACCGCCGTTTTCCGTCGAAGAACGCGAGATAAGAAAGCATTACGATGGTACGTATCAACTGCAGTGTGTTGAAAGTAACGCCGTCGCCGGCGGATTGAAAGGCAAGGTTGCGGCGACGGAGTCCGCATGGGTACTCCGCAAAGCCAACACCAGCTTAAATCGGTAAGTTGCCGCCCCCCGGCAGCGTGACTACCACGCTATCGGGATCTGGCTTTTGGGAAAGGTCGTGGTTCCAAAGAACCAGGATTCCACGGCGTAGCGTAGTTTGGTGAAGTCTTCTCGATACTGTGTTCTATGTAAATAAAAGTGGTCAAAGAAAAAGGCATCCCCCGCGTTGAACACGGGCGCCAAAGGCAGGCAATTAAAGGCACCACTGCGTATTCGTTCGTCACTGACCGACCAATAGAAATCGGCACCCTCAGCGGAGGCAATGTTATAAAGGCGTTGGGGAATAACATCCATACCGGGAGCGCCTGTCTCTCCCCCGCAAGTGGTGAGCGGTACCCACATATTAAGGGTGTTGATATCGGTGCCCATGAATGCGCCGTCCTGATGCCAGCCGGGTGCCACTTTCGTTGGGGCATTGCGCCTCAAGACCCACTTCTTGACCGACAGGCAAGGTGGTTCTCCAAGATACTCGCCAATCAATTTTTTCAGGCCGTGCGCTTCAAAGAGTTGCAATAATGCCTCGGCGATACTCGAAGCCTCAACGCACATGGCGGCGCCCGCAATGCCGTTGAACAGCCTCAGGTTTGCAAGTTCCTTTCTTTTGTTTGGCATAATTGATTCAAGATTACCGGGCGGATTGTAGTAGGTAGTGGCGAGCCTTTTACGCACTTTTCTGGGACTGTCGCACGCATCAAGAATGCTATCTATAGCATGGATCAAAGTATCGGTTTCAGCTTTGGAGAAAATATTGCGTACGATGAGTGCGCCGTGGTCGGCCATGGCTGCACGTAAAGTATCGGCAGTCAAATCTTCTGCTGCCACTTCGGGTACGGAGGGTTCAGCGGGTGGCGCTCCATCCCTTTCCTTACCCACTATCAGGGCCGGATTGTCACTGGGTATGACGTCACGGTATTGTTCCAGGCGCTGCGCCACAGATTCGCGATCAACGACGACATCTCTCGCCTCAAGAATTTCCCTGGAGAGTTGGACACTGGACATACCGAATCCCATCGAAAATAACCACATTAAGTTTAGATGAATTAAAATTTGGCGTCTACTCGCTGCTGTACTGACTTGGGTACACTAGATTTGTATTTTCGTAGTCTGCGAACTAATCTACATAAAACAGACAGCTCGATATCCTGATCGATAAGGCTGGCATTATGATGTGAATCTCTGCGCAAACGCAGGATGGATTTGAAATTCAATTCGGAACCAATCACCTCGGCCATTACGTGCGTAACATTCTTGTGGGAGCGCGCCCAGTCAACGTGATAGCCGTCCGCCAGGCACCAACGTCAATAAATTTGACAGTAGCCCCCGTCGAGGCTGCGGCCCTCCAGTGGTTGTGCTGGTAAATCAAGGAGCTAGGGTAGGATGGCATGAGTATTGCGTGATCAATGTGCGAGGTGCTTGTGACGACGGGGCCGGCGATGGTGACACGGCCGTGAACCTACTACACTAGGGGTTGGCCAGGCCGTAGGATTCCAGTTGGAGATGACGAGGATGCGCCGCGACATCGAACAGTTTTCAGCCCCGATCACACCTTTTGGGTCGGCCGTAACCGAGAGTTTGATGATCGTACCGCCACGTCCGCGCCCCATGCTGCCGCTGGCGGGTGTTTTCGTGCTCGGTCTTTGCGCCCAATCCTGCGTCTATCTTGAACCGGTCTCCACCGACTCCTCTGGAGTCGCTGTAGGTGTGACCGAGGCACATTCCGCCGTGTCCTATGACGGCCGCTACGGCGCCTTCGTCACGGCCGCAGCACTAGTGTCCGAGGATGGTAACGGTCTGCCGGACGTCTACCGGCGTGACGTGGCGACGGGAAGCGTAACCCTGGTGTCAGTTACCGGCTCCGGCGTCAGTGCCAACTCCGCATCCGGTGAACCTGATATCTCTGACAACGGCGATCGGGTGGCATTTACGAGCGCCGCCACCGATCTCTGGCCGACCGCCAATGGCCAATCACAGGTATACGTGCGCACCCTTTCTGATGATACGACTGCGCTGGTGTCTGTGGCGGAGGACGGCATCGCCGTTGGCGATGGGGCGAGCGCGGCTCCGTCCCTGGCGCGCGATGGCAGCGCGGTGACCTTCGCCTCGGCAGCGGGCAATCTGTCTCCCGGCGATAACAATAGTGTGAGCGACATCTTTAGTTATGATATCCCCGGCGCCACCGTCACGCGGCGCAGCGTCGGTCTCGGCGGCGCTGATGCCAACGCCCCGTCCTTCGACCCGGCCAGCAACGCCGACGGCACGGAGATTGCGTTCACCTCGGAGGCGTCCAACCTCATCGCAGGGGACGACAACGGTGTCGCCGATGTCTTTATTGCGAGCGGTGCAGTCATCACGCGCGTCTCTGAGGGTTCATTCGGCGAAGCCGACGGGCCCTCCGGCCAACCCGCCATCACGGCGGGCACGCACGCGGTGGTTTTTGCTTCGGATGCGAGCAACCTGATCGCCGATGACGACAACGGCGTGACCGATGTGTTCATCCGACAGCCGGACGAGGAACTACAACGCATCTCCCAAAATGGCGCCTTTGGCTACAGCCTGCCGTCGACGGCACCCGTAGTCAGCGCGAACGGCGACAGGGTGGCATTTCTTACCGATGGAACCAACATCGATCACCCGGCGGGGATGACCGCCGTGGTTGCGGACCGGATGGAAGGCCGGGTTGACCCGCTCGCCACGCCCGAATCCTCGGATGCCGCTGTGTCCGCAAACAGTGTCGCGTTGAGCTCTGACGGCGCCATCGCCAGTTTCAGCAGCATCGAGTCGCTGAACGGCAACGACAGCAACAACGTGCCCGATATCTACACGCGCTTCACCTACCCCGCCTATATCTGGCCGCGCTCCCTGTCCCCGGGTACCGTCGCGGCAGGCAGCGTCACGGCGGTGACCCTCTCGGGCTATGGCTTCGTGGTGGGCGGCCCGGTACCACAGATTGGGGTGCAGGACGTGCCGGGCATTGTATTCAGCGAGATCACCGTGGTCGACCCTGGGACTATCACCGCGGTGATGACAGTATCGGCGTCAGTGACTAAAAAGAATTACACCCTGTCGATGGCGACTCCGGGAAACCGCGACGACATGACATTTGGCATCGCTCGCACCTGCCAGTGCCTGACCGTGGCCGACCCCGTGCCCGCCGGCGCCCTGCGCGATATTGGCGCTGCGGTAGGCGTCTCCGGTCCCGATGGCCCCACCACCAATGTCAGTGTCGACGACTTCAATGGCGATTCATTCCCGGACATCCTCTACATGCGCCATGGCGCCACCAGTATTCAACTTCTGGGGGACGGTAATGGCGTCGTCGAGCCGGTCGAAATCATGCCGCTGGCGAGAGCTGATCGACATGAATGCGACAGTGCCGATGTCAACGGCGACGGTCTCGTCGATATCTACTGCTCCTCCGGTGCCGACGTGGGCCAGGGTTCCGGGCTCAACAGCCTGTGGCTGCGCCGGCCCGACGGCGGCTACACCGATGTCGCTGAACAATGGGGTGTCACCGATCCTTATGGCCGCGGCCGCTATGTCACATTCCTGCACGCCAACTTCGACGGATGGCCGGACCTGTACGTGACCAATTACCCGCCACGCAGTGACGAGTATGTGTCGGAAAACCATTTGTTCATCAATGATGGGGGTACGGGATTTGTTCCCGCACCGGAATTCGGTGTGGATGGCCCCGTTGGCGACTGGTGCGCCGTGACCACCGACTTCGACAACGACGGCGACGATGACCTTGTGGTCTGCGGCGAAGGCCGCGTGCGCATGTATGCCAACCAGGGGGGCACAGGTTTTGTCGATGTGGCTCTCGTGAATGGCTTTACGCAACGCTTTCTCGGCGCGGCATTCGCTGACATCGACGGCGACGTGGATGTCGCCTTCTCGACACCAACGTCGTTTGCGATCCACCGCATGCAGAACGGTGTCAATGCGGGCCAGGTGTTCAGCTATCCGGCGACGGACGGGCACCTTGTCGCATTCGGTGAAATTAGCGGCGACGGAATTCCTGACGCCTACTTCGTGCAGCGTGGCTGTCGCACCACAGCCGAGGGCAACCTACCCGATTTCGCTGCGGTCAGTAAGGGCGCCGGCTGGGTTGTGAAGAGCACGCCGGCCCTGTCTCGCGGTTGCGGCGATGGGGTGGCAGCCTTCGACCACGATGGTGATGGCGTCGACGGCTTCGTGGTGGGCAACGGGCGACCTCGCACTGGACCGCTGCAGTACCTCGTGATGCCGCCGCCCCCGACAGGCTGCTGACTTATTCCGGTGGTTGCATGTACTGAAGCGACCTGATCGCGATTCAAGTAATTTCAGGAACCGCATGGATGAACTACTGGATATTTAAATCCGAACCGGATGAATTCGGCATAGACCATTTGGCCGCACAGGACAGGCAGACCGCACGCTGGGATGGCATTCGCAATTACCAGGCGCGCAACAACCTGCGCGATCTGGTCAAAAAAAATGATCTGGTGTTGTTCTACCATTCAAGCTGCAAGCACATCGGCATCGCTGGCACTATGGAGGTAGTGAAAGCCGCTTACCCGGACCCCTCCCAGTTTGCTCCCGACAGCAAGTATTACGACGCGAAATCCAAGCCCGACGATCCACGCTGGTACTGCGTCGATGTGCGTCTGGTGGAAAAATTCCCCAAGGTGATTCCGACGGCCGTCCTGAAGGCCAATCCGGCCACGGCCGAGCTCAGTATCTTCAAGCATGGCCGTCTCTCGATTGCGCCGGTGAGTGCGGCGCAGTGCAAGGCTGTGCAGAGGCTGGGCATAGCAAAAGAATGAGCGAACTGTTTGATGACAATGAAATAGAGAGGTTGCCCGTCGCCGACGCGGAATTGTTGCTCTGGCGGCGCGTCGAATTTGGCGATGAGGGCATCCTTCTCAGGCAACTGATCGAAGAGACACCGTGGCGGTCGGAGCACGTGACAGTCTGGGGTAAAACCTACTTGCAACCCAGGATGGTGGCGTGGTACGGGGGCAATGCGCTGTCGTACTCGTACTCCGGAATCGTGTTGAAAGCTTTGCCCTGGACACCTGCCCTGCTTGCGATCAGAGAGAAAGTTGACGCGCTGTGTGGGGTTTCCTTCAACAGCACCCTGTTGAACTATTATCGAGATCACCGCGACAGCATGGGCTTCCACTCGGATGATGAGCCGGAGTTGGGGCCCACGCCGATCATTGCCTCCGTGACCTTTGGCGAGACGCGACCTTTTGTGCTGAAACACAAGCGGCGCAAGGATGTGAAGGACATAAGACTCCTGTTGCCCTCTGCCAGTTTGTTACTCATGAGAGGCGCAACCCAGGCGAATTGGCGGCACGGCCTTCCCAAGCTAACGCAGCCGTGCGGCCCACGCGTCAATCTCACCTTTCGGCAGATTCTTCGCTAACCGACGGCGCGCACGCGTAAGGCGGAACCGAGAGTAATCGCCGTTACAACAAATCCGGATTGCAATTGCCCGGCTTGACTGGATTGCACCGCGCGACACCGCCACCCGGCAGGCTGACGTAGTAATCACTGAAATTCGGATTGGGAACCGGATAATCCGTACTGATGAAATGCGCACCACTGTTAATCGCCGCGTCGCGTTGTGTCGTATCACCACTGCGCGCCTGCACGGTATCCGCATCGGCGCGGGTGCGCACCATGTAACCTTGAGCGACCAATGATTCAATCTCGCCGGGGTTGGCGAGAGGGTCATTACGCTTCATGAAGGCCGCTTCCGGTGTGCCGGCCGGCGAGTCGGTAAACAGTACCCGGCCTTCGAGCGAGGTGTGCCCGGCTATATAGCTGTCGCGGGTGTCGTCGGTATTGTCCAGCGCAAACATGATCCTGCCGCGCGCTTCGGACAAGCGCGGCCAGCCCTGGGTCAGCACGGCTGCCTCCAGTGTCGCGAAATTGCCGCGCACGTCATCGGGTAGGATCAGTTTCTCCCGGGGAAACACGCTGCGAATTTCTTCATCGATGCGATTGAGCGCGGCCACGCCAAATTCCAGCGGCACGACAAAACCCAGATTCAGCGGATCGGGAATCGTGTCGTCCTTGGCTTCCACCAGCACAGTGATTGGCAGGTGTCCCGGATGGTTGTCGGACCACGCCTTGATTTCCCGCAGGCAGCTGACAAAGGTATAGCAGGTGGTTTCATAATCGACATCCTGTACATGCAACACCTTAAGACCCGGTTCGTCCAGTTCGGCAATACCCGACGCGGCATTCTCCCCGGTCAAGAAGGTGCGAATAGGATGGTTGGCATAGAGCCCGCCCTCGGGATCGTCGAACACATCGAGTTCAATCTGGCGGATACCCTGTGTATCAAACTGTTCCTGCAGCGGGATGTGGGTGTACTCCAGCGTCGCTGCCAGATCGGGAATAAAGGCCAGTAACAATTCGAAAACGTCAGCGCGCGGCTGGATGTGATAACTGTTGTGGCTCCCGAGATACTGAACCTCGTTTATCAACGTGTCTTCGCTGGGCAGCTCCAAAGACCAGTCAGAGGAATTGTTGCAGCCGCTGAGACCGGCCAACAGCGTGGTGGACAGCAACACGGATATGACAATACGGTTTGCGGGTTTGGATATCGCCATGGCAATGGCCTCTTGTTGTTATGGTCTGCGTCACAGGGGAGTGAGCTTTCATGATAGCGCAGGGTCAGAGCCCATTTAAAGCTTTGTTATGTGCACGCACCGCTCGTGCCATCCGCACTTTGCTATACAATGACCGGGCACCATCACTTCAACACAGCGGCATTCGCTGGCCCACGTGGGAGTAGCACAATGAACAACCTGAGAAATCTCAAACACCTGGTACTGGCTTTGTTATTGTTAGCGCCCTGCGGTGCCACCTGGGCTGACTGGGAGCTGGACAACACCAAATCGGTAATAAACTTTGTTTCCATCAAGAACGACAGCGTCGCAGAAATTCACAGCTTTACATCCTTAGTCGGTTTTATCGGCGCCACCGGCAACGTACAACTCACCGTCAATGTGGACAGTGTGGATACCGCGATAGCTATACGCAACGAGCGCATGCGTGAGTTGTTGTTTGAGACGGCGAAGTTTCCCTCCGCCCGGTTAACCGCTCACGTAGAGCCTGCCGTGCTCGCTGAGGCGGCCAAGGGCGGTGTCGTTACCGCCGAGGTACCTGTAACCGTCTCGCTGCACGGCAAGGAGAAGACGCTGACAGTTGCAGTGGTTGTGGTGGGTGAAGGCGACAGCAATCTGCGCGTATTTACGGCCCATCCGGTACTGATCAATGCCGCGGACTTTGGCCTGGAAAGCGGCGTCACCGCGCTGCAGGAAATTGCTGGCTTGAAGGCGATCAGCAGCGCCGTCCCGGTAACCCTGCATCTGTTGTTCGTGCAGGCGAAGTAGCGTGAGACACCGGCTAATCGAGGCTTTGATCGATTAAACCTTGCTCGCCGGGACGCGCTCCTGGAATTGCGCACTCAATCTTTTCGCAGCCAGATACTGCCACCAAATCTCTTCAGACAGAGCGGCATGTTTTGCTCAAAGTACTGCTGGTGAAAACTGCGCAAATACGTACCCATAAGAACAATGGAAAAATTTTGGTTGTACTGCAGAAATGCCCGGAGCAGATACGATTCGTTCCACCCCCGCCCCTCGTATACCCACCATTTGGGATACTCGAATGGCCAAAAGATGTCATGAAGATGAATGTACACGCCCGAAGCAAGACGCGGGAGTATTTCAAAAAACAGAAAATTGACATCGCTGTTGATTTTGCTGACGTGAGTAGAGTCGATAAACAGGATATCGCCGGCCTTCAGGTTTTCAAATTCCTTCAGGTCCATATCTTGTAATCGCTCGGGAATTATCCTGCAGGTATCATGGTCTTCGGTGGAGATCAAAGTCCGTAAAAGCTGCGGGTACGGCTCTATGAACGATAATTCGATAGCGCCGTCAAAATGCAAATCGTTGGTGTCCAGCAAAAGGCAGGATGAATAGCCGGAACCGACTTCAATAATTCTTTTCGGGGCCAGGTGCCTGACCATGCAGTACAGGAGTATTCCATCGCCGTAGGTGTAAGCGTCATTGACGAAGTAGTAACGCAAACCGGGGATTTTGTGGTCCTGAAATGGCATGTCGGGGTAGAAACGAGCCAGATTCCTTAATAGCGCCAGTTGCTCGCTTTCTCTCAAATCAATGCCCGGGATTTTCAAGGGTTTCGCACCAAAAATCTTTGCTTCTTCCCGCCGGATTTCATCCAGGGCCGGGAGGGGAGAAAAAAAATGTCCGGGAGGGACGTATAACTCACCCAATTGCGCTTGCAGGGAGTTATGCGCTGCCTGCAGTTGATCCCGCTCGGCGAGGACCTTGCCCAATTGCGCTTGCAGGGAGTCATGCGCTGCCTGGGCCTGATCCCGCTCGGCGAGGACCTTCTCGAAGCTATTCAGACGATCTATGGCCGAACGAATTTTCGCTAACAAGTTGCGCCACCTTCGATTATTTTTGATAGTTATCCCGGACCAGCGACTCCGCGGCGGTCGTACAGTATGCATTACCCGATCCGGAAAACAACCAAAGCGGTGAACCGCACCGACTAGGGACTCCCGCCCGCAAGCCCCTGGTACAGCTGTTGGTAGTCGCGATTACCCGGCGCCAGTTGTGTCAGGGTCCTGGCATAGCCGAGGGCTTGTTCGTGTTGCCCCGACTCTGCACTGTAATTCGCCAGGGCGAGCAGCACTTCCTCGTTGCGCGGCACACTGCGCAGCAGCGTCTGTAGCTGCACGATGGCCTCGGCGGGTTTTCCCAGGTCGTGCAGGGCGATACCGTACACAAAGCGATGACGGGTGCCCTCGGTCTCCAGGGCGGCGGCTTGTTTGAGATATTTGAGGGCGAGCTCGGGGTGCTTCGCGCGAGTTTCCAAGAGGCCGAGCGCGTTAAGTGTGTCGCCGTGTTCGGGCGCCACCGCCAGCGCCTGCAGCAATACATTGCGCGCCGCTTCATCCTTGCCCTGGGCGCGCAATAGGTCCGCCAGGTTCAGGTGGGCGTATATGAGCTGTGGGTTGAGCATTAGCGCCTCTCGGTAAGCGGCCTCCGCCGCTTTCTCGTCACCCCGGTTGAGATAGTAAGTGCCTAAATTCAGTTGCTCGCCGGGCATGTCGGCGTTCTGCAGTTGGACGTGGACGTACTCCTCGAACAGCTTGCGCAATCTCGCAGCTTGCTCGGGCGTGACCTGGTCTAGCGGCACGCCGGATAGCGACACGGCCACGTCCATGCGCACAGCGATGACCGGGTCGTCTATAAGGTGATCCAGCAATTGCAGGCGCTGTGGCAGTGGCAGGAAGTCCAGGGCGCGCACGGTACTCACGCGCAGCAAGGGATCGTCGTCATACAACAATTGGGTGGCAGTTTGCAGGGCGTCGCGCCCACCCACCTGCCCCAGGGCTTCCATGGCAGTGGCGCGCCATATGGGCGCGGCCTTCGTGTCGTTCGCGAGCAGTGCGAGTTGTGGCACCGCCCGATTGTCGCCCTGTGCCAAACTCTGGAAAGCGCGCGCCGGGTGGTTGCTGGTATCGCGGAACTGGACTCCCCACTGCCGCAAAGCTTCCAGGGCCCAGGGTGCGTCCTTGTCCTGATGACACTTGTTACAGGCATTGGGCGTGTCCATCACCACGCTCAGGTCAGGGCGCGGAATGCGCATGCTGTGATCACGGCGGGCATCCACGCCCATGTAGGTGGTCTCCGGCATGTGACAGTTGGCGCACTGGGCACCGGTCGAGCTCTCCTTGTGGTGGTGATGTTGGGTGGTGTCGAAATGGGCCGGGGCGTGGCACTGGGCGCACACACCATTGCCGGGAGCGCGCAATTGCAGGCTGTGGGGCTCATGGCAATTACTGCACACCACACCGGCCTGGTGCATTTTGCTCTGCACAAAGGAG
>JANPDE010000486.1:0-3205 GCA_031431315.1 Haliea sp. | reverse complement strand
GAGCGCTGCCCGTCGGCCAAAAACAACGCCGCTTCCGCCATGTCATCGAGTGTACCCATGCGCCCGCTGGGTGTTGCTTCGAGATGTTTCTGGATAATAGGTTCCACGGCGAAAAAAGCATCGGTCATATCGGTCTGTATCAATCCGGCCGCGATGGAATTGAAGCGCACCTTCTGCTCACCGTATTCCACCGCTGCAACCTTAATGGCGTAATCTATGCCGGCACGGGCGGTGGAATATGCCGCCAGGCCGGGGCCGGGAATGCGTGCGGTGAGGGACGATACCGTGATCACCGAACCGCCCTCGGTCATAGCCGCCGCTGCATAGCGGAAAAATAACAGTGCGCCGATAACACTGATCTCCAGCGTCGGCCTAATCTCCTCGGCGCTCAACTCACTAATGAGGCCAGCCGCGTGAATGCCTGCAGAGAACACCGCGATATCCACGCGTCCATAGGTATCCACAGCTTGCTTGAACAGTGTTTCAATATCGCCCTCGCGGGTGACATCACAGGCCACTGCGGTGCCACCCAGCTCAGACGCGAGTTGCTGCAGTGGCTCCTTGCGGCGCGCCGCCACCACCGTGTTAGCGCCTTCCGCAGCGAGGCGCCGGGCGATGGCCGAGCCAAAGTTGGCGCTGCCAGACGCACCGAGAATAACGGCGGTTTTGCCTGTAAGTGTCGTCATAGTGTTTCCATCCCGGTCAATTCACAGCTGCGTCGCCAGAGTGCGCCGCTCACCTGGTCATTCAGCGCCAGTTTGTGCAGCGGCTTTTTCTCCTGGCAATCGCCGAAGAACAGGCCACCGCGCTGCTGGTAGTCAGGACTGGTCGCTACATACACGCTGGTCGCTGCACCTCGCGGCACTGATTTCATAAACGGCAGGGCGAAAATGCCCAATAGCATAAACGGCAGGGACTGATCCCTGGCCAATTCCGTAGCGATGACACCTGGGTGCAAGGCATTCGCGACGATGCCATTCTTCGCCTGCCGCCGATTGAGTTCCCTGGCAAACATCAGGTTCATCAATTTGGAATCACCGTAAGAGCGAAAGCCGTTGAATTTGCGCTGCGTCCAGTTCAGGTCTTCCAGTGCCGGGGTGAGTGTTGCCATGCCCATGGCGGAAGACGACAGCACTACCACCCGGGCCCCTCCGGCCGCGTGCAGGGAATCGAGAACAAGGTTGGTAAATAGAAAATGGGCGAGATGATTGATCCCCAGATGCGCTTCGAAGCCGTCCTCGGTGCGCCGCTCCATCGGAATCATGATGCCGGCATTGTTGACCAACAGGTGTAGCGGCCGACCCCGGCTGTTGAATGTCTGGGCGGACTGTCGGGTGTTGGCCAGCGAATTCAGGTCCAGCTGTAGCAGTTCGAGCTGGCTGGCATCGATGCGGCCACCGGCAGCGCTCACCATCGAGCACCGGGCCTGTTCCGCTTTCTCCAGATTGCGGCAGGCCATGGTGACATGCGCGCCGCGCAGGGCGAGCACCCGTGCCGTTTCCATGCCCAGACCGGTATTGGCGCCTGTAACCAGTGCATTTTTGCCAGCAAGGTCGATCCCCTCGCTGACTTGCTCCGCGGTCGTCTTACCATTGAAACGTGCCATTACTGAGCTCCTGCCAGCGCTTCCCTGATGCGCCTGCGCAGTACATCCTTGCGCACTTTGCCGCTGGCCGTGCGCGGCAGTTCAGAGACCAGCTCGATATGCTGGGGTATTTTTTGTCTGGCCAGCAAGGCCTCATCCGCAAACCGTGCGACAGCCGCCAGATCCAGTGCGCTCTCGTGCGACACGGGAACGATGTAGGCACATACGCCCTCCCCCAGCCGCTCATGTGGCATCGCTACCACCGCCACATCACGGATACCCGGGTGACCGTGTAATACATCCTCCACTTCCTTGGCGCTGATATTTTCGCCGCCGCGGATGATGATGTCCTTCTTGCGATCGGTGATCAGAATCGCATTATCGGGTGTGATATGACCGATATCCCCGGTCAGGAAAAAACCATCGCGGTCATGCGCCTCGGCGTTCTGCTGCGGATCCGCGTAACCGAGCATCATGCCGGCGCCGCGCGCTGCAATCTCCCCGTCTTTACCTGCCGGTAGTTCGCGGCCCTGCTCATCCAGAATTTTCACTTCGTAGGCATAAATCAGGCCGTCCGTTTCAGCGGCCAGCTGTTGCTGCCCGGCGCCGACAAAGCCCTGTGTAATCACCGGCGTCTCGGTGCTGCCATACACGCGAAACGCGCGGCAGTTGTCCAGTGCGTCACAGGCTCCATTGATTACCTGTGGCGGCACTGCGGCACCCCCGCAGGCGAACAGGCGCATGCTGGGCAAACCGGTATTGTGGCGCTTCGCCGCGGCCACCAGTTCCACCAGAAAAGGTGTGGCGCCAACGCTGGCAGTAGCGCCAACCTGATTGATAAACGCTACTGCAGCATCGGCATCCCAGCGATGCATCAGCGCAGACTTCACCGGCGAAATAAAAGGCAACACCATGCCGGAACCATAGCCGGTAATATGGGTAACCGGGGATGGCATCAACATCACGTCGCGCTCATCCATCTGCCAGCAATCGAGTGAATTCTGTATCACCCGGGCCAGGGTGTTGTGGCTATGCATGACGGCCTTGGGTGTGCCGGTGGTGCCGGAGGTATAAAGAATCGCCTTAACTGAGTTGGGATCGACCACAGGTAGCGTGGCCAGTTCCGCCGGCGCATTGTCCACCAGATCCTCGTAACGCAGCATGTCATCGTATTGCTGCTGGGCCCGCACTGTTACCACATATTCAAGATCTGGCAGCTGCGCGCGCAGTGCGGCGAGCATCGACGGAAATTCCAGGCTGCGCACCTGCTCGGGAATATAAATCAGCCGCGTCCTGGCATCCTTGAGTATGAAGCGCAGCTCGTGATCGCGATAAATCGGTATCACCGGGTTGACGATCAGACCCAGCGCACAGGCGGCGATATCCACTACCACCGATTCGCGCCAGTTCGGCAACTGGAAACTGATCACGTCCCCGGACCTCATGCCCAGCTGCTGCAAGCCGGTGATCAGGCGCCTGGCTTCATCCGCAATGGAAGCATAGGTAATCGAAGGCTCGCCCTCCAGGTAGATCGCGACCTCATCAGGGCGCTCCTGTGCTTTCTGCCAGGCACCCTGGGCGATGGTCTTATCGGCCCACAGCGCGCCATCACGCTTGATG
>JANPDE010000485.1:0-18476 GCA_031431315.1 Haliea sp. | reverse complement strand
AGATAGTAATACAACAGTAAAAGAGGTAGTGCGATACCGAGGATAATAAAACCGTTGCCGAGCCAGTACCTGAGCGACTGTCGTAATAATAGCTTTATTGGCAATAGCCGCTCGACCAACACCGCGTAGGTTAGGATCATGGGCGTGGCGAGCATAAAAAGTTGCATTAGTGGGTTAAAAATGCGGTAGATATCTTCTCGCAGGTAGAAGTTCAAGAAATCTTTCGAAACCCCCGTCAAGACGATGGCGGTTATCGCGGGTACGATAGTAACGAGTAGTCCAAACGTGAAGACCTGGACCCTGCGGCGCTCTTCGTCCCGCGCGGTTCTCATGCGCAACCAGAGCACGAAGAGTATCGGAAATGTCAGGCCGTATAACAACGTGGGGAAAACGCTCTTCGGATCGGAGGCCTGGAAAGCAATCAATAGCGCCAGCTGCGGATAGAAAAGCAAGGCTATATTGCTGGCAATCAGGAACAAGCCTACGGCCAGCGAGGCGCGTTCTGCCCAATCGATGAGGCGATCGAGGGTTGGACGGAGGAATGCCTCGGGGAACACCCGCGCAAAACGCCAAAAGTAGTAGGGGAACAGGGCTTCCAGTGGCAGCGCGGCGAAAAACCTTAACGAATATATTTCGCTGCTATCAACCAGATAAGCAAAACCGGTGCGGGCAAACGCGGTGGCATTGAGGATGGTGGTGGCACCGAACAGGAGAGTCCGGCGGTCGTCGAACCCGGCAAAAACCAGCAAGGCGCCGGCGACAAGTAGTACTACAGTTTGAATAAACCAGAAGCCATGGCTACTGGCAAGCCAGGCGGCGCTTTGACTCAGCAACACATAACCCGCAATGCCGAATAAGCACTGCAAGCCGGAGGCCATGACCAGCAAGGCTATCGCCAGGTTTTCGAGCGTAGAGGCCGCCGGCCTAGTTCTCCAAACGTTGGTGACGGTGACGTCCTAGCAAAGCACTCCATCAGTGTGTATGGGGAAGTCACCTCCACCTTTGGCTTTCCTTTTGGCCAATTTAGCATTACCGTCGGCGATCCACTGCCAAGCTTTTTCGAAGATTGTGTCAGTAATCTTGCCTGCTGGTTTCGGACCAGTTGTAGCCAGCGCATAGGCTTTTAGGCCCGCACGAGCACTGCAATCTATGGCCTGATTGTAAACATCTCCATACTTGGTGAGTTCAATGTATTTTGAGTTTATATTGGCCAGCGCACCGAGTGCCGTCGCCTTATTCAAGCACTCGGGCTGAAGAACAGTTACTTTGGCGTTCATTCCAAACGTTCCCCAAAATGTAGCAGCAAGCTGTTTAACTATTCTGGCCTTTTTTTCTTCTGGAGTCTCAGTTGTCAATATAGATAGTTTCTTGGAGGCTAATTTCCTCTTGGCATTTGATTTCTTCTTTCCAGCAGTTTTCTTCTTTGCAGGTCCTTTAATATTCAAATTGCCGGCCATAACTGTCTCTCCATTATTGTTAAACTCGGTAAAGATCGGTACCGCACTGCTAGTGTACTCCTGTGGGTAAAAAAACAGCAAGTTTAGTTTAGCGGCCTGGCAATCAGGATATGCCAGGTAATGCCCAGTTCCGTAGCAAGCTGCTTAACCTCCGCAATCTCAAAATCTGCCTTGGCGAGCAGCGCCTCAAACTCGGCATGTTCTCGCAATCGCGACCCGAACATCAGGAACAGGCTGAGGCTATTTGCAGAATAAATCGCTCTCTCAGGGTCACCTTTTGCCGGTAACATACCGTCGATAATCACCAGCCGACTGGTCGGCTGCATGGCGGCCGCGATATTGCGCAGCACCATTAGCATGTGCTCATCATCCCAGTTACAAAAGACCCTGGAAAGTATATAGAAGTCATGGCCTGCGGGTATGGCTTTGAACATATCGCCTGCCACCCAGGCGAAGGGGGCGTCTTGGAACGGTGCAACCTCCGGTCGTTCCAACAGCGTGCCGCGGCAGCCCGGGTAGTGTTCGAGCAGTCGGCACAGCAGCTCACCTTCGCCCCCGCCCACGTCGCAGATCGACTCACGGCCCTCCAGCGGTAGCATTTGTGCCAACTCCTGAAACCATTCCTGCGCTGTCACCGAGTTCCAGCGCTTCCAGTTGGCATTTTTCTGCGGGTGTGAGGCGAGATAAGAGAAAAAGTCCATGCCATAGACATGCTTGAACGCGGGCTCACCCGTACGCAGGCTGTGATCCAGCTGCGACCAGCAGTGCCAACCCTCCATCCCGACAAAGAGCTGGTCGATCAGATCCAGCTGGTCTGACAGGGGAGTGGGGTGATACAGGCCCTCCTCCTCGACCAGAATGTCGTTGCCGACGAGGATATCCAGCACCAGAGCGAGCACTCGCTCATCGAAGCCATAGTGGCTGGCAATGTCCGCCAGCGAGCGCGGGCGTTCGGCGACAAGATGACCGAGTTGCAGCTGGGCTACCTCCCGCAGTATTCGCGGCAGGGCAATAGTGGCGCTAAGCTGGGCCAGCGTCAGGACCGGATTTTCTCTCGTTAAATCGAACACGTCAGTCTTCCGTTAAGCAGTATTCAAGTTCGCAGCTAAATCTACCAGGACAGCGGTGATGTCGTCGCTGCTGTCAGCGTGTAACGCCGCTTCAATGAGGTCGTGAACACGTTTCACGGTTGAACTAGTGCTGCCGACAATGTCCGCCAGGCGCTGATCGGCCAGCCTGTCGTACAGTCCATCGGAACACACTAATAAAGAATCACCGTCACGCAGCGCGATACTACCCTGCTGTATCTTGAGTGGATTACCCGCTTCTTCCAGTCCCACCGCCTGCTCGAGCAGATGGCCATCCTGTTCGCCACGTTGGGACGGGGCCAACTGACCGGCGCTGAATGAGCTGGCGTTTACACAATGGTCATCTGTCAGCTGCTGGCAGATGTTATTGCCTATCTGGTAGAGGCGGCTGTCGCCAACGTGGCAAAACCAGGCTCTGGTCGCTGAAATTATCACTGCTGTAAGAGTGCAGCCCATTCCCTCGCAGGCCGCAATGGCTTGTGAGCGCTGTCCGATCATTTGATGTGCTTCAAGCACTATTGCCTCAAGAGACTGCGCGATGCTGTAACCGCTATCTTCGGGACGGTCCAGCATGCCTTTTTGAGCACAACTGTAGAGCGTTTCACAGGCTAGTCTGCTGGCAATCTGGCCGGCATTGTGTCCGCCCAAACCGTCGGCGACGGCTACCAGTAACCGGTTATTCTGCAGCGGCAAGAGAATATAGTTGTCTTCGTTGAGAGCGTGGTTCCAACCGGTCTGTGACTCGCCATAAGCGGCCCAACCGTTGCCGCTAACCTCCCGGTTGTGAAACGCGTGCCAGAGCGTGGGATATTGTCCTTCCATGCGACGCATCTCGGTGGCGGAATTGCTGGTCAGAATGGCGTGTCCACAATGGGCACCAGATTACGCATTGAAGTGAAAAGACTCAAGCGCGTGATTCAAAATTGTGGAGGAGCCGGTCCTGCAGCTTGCAGGGCTTTTACTGTCGTGATATTCCAGCTACAGTGAGTAAGACCTCGAATAGGAAGCTAAATATCCGTGGCTAAGTCCAGAATAATTAAGCGTGAAACGGCTTCTGCAGCAGATACTTCAAATACCTTTAGCGACACTGCTGGCTTTTTCGCGCGACACGAATGGACGATCGTAGGGCTTTTGGCCGTTCTGGCATTTTTACTAGGGTGTATTGGATACGCCAGGGTAATGTCCTTTACAGCGTCCGGCGGTGAATACACATGGTGGGATGTATTTCACGCCAGCCTGCGCCTCTTTATTTTTGAGGGCCCGGATGCCACCGGAGGCTGGCCTGTCTATCTGCAGATTGCAAGAGCGTTGGCGCCACTGGTGGTACTTTACACCGCTGCGAAAGCCGTCTGGAATTATGTCCGACAGGAAGTCGCACTTTATCTGCTATTACTGCGAAAAAGACGCTTCGTGGTGGTATGTGGAATAGGTGAAACTGGATTTCGCATTGCCAGGGATTATTGCCTGAATAGCGACAAGCGAGTAGTTGTTATCGATAAAGACCCTTTGAATGCGTTGGCGGCATCACTGCAGAACTATGGCGCCATTGTTGTTTGGGGCAATGCGATGGATCCGCTGACATTGCAAAAATCCAGAGTTGTATATGCCAAAGAGCTATTCCTTTGTACCAGTGACGACAAAGCAAATATTGCCATTGCCAAAAACGTGGAACGAATCACCAGGCATATCAGTGACAGGGAAATTCGCCGACTTGAAGTGATTGTCGAGCGCAGTGAGAGCAGTGTCTCCGGTCCGCCAATCCATCCTGGTCTACGCTGCTTTCTATGTGTGGATGATCCGGATATCTACGAAGTTTTTTCCTCGCACAGTTTTTTTGAAGCCAACACATCCCGGTTTGCAATTAGACTTTTCAATCGGCGAGAGACCATTGCTCGTAACGTATTCAAGTTGTGTGCGCCTGATATGTATTATCGGCCTATAGCAGTCACGAATCCTGTAATGCATATTCTATTTATAGGTTTTGAGGCTCTCGACCGGGAATTGATTCTGCAAACAGCACTGACGGCACACTATATTGACTTTCGCTTGCCTCGCGTGACTGTACTGTGTCGGACAGATCAGCGTGAGAACGTAGGTCGTTTCCTGCATCGCTACCCCCATATTCAAAAAACACTCAATATCGAATTTATATATGAAGACCCAATGACAATTACTGAACAGCAGTGGCTGCAAATGCAATCCGCAGCAACGTTCAGTGTTTGCTATGTTGCGATGAGTAGCGATGTAGAAGCCATTTTGTCGGCTCGAAGACTCAACAAAGTGCAGCGCAATGGAGGCCTTGCACCGTTGAATTTCGTTGTCTGCCTGAATCAGCAAAATTTCCTTGCCGAGATAGTAGACGATGATTTCGCCGCTATTACACGCGACAAAAGCTTGCTGCCTGATTATGAACCCATCGAATACTTCGAGACTCTTGATGAGACCATTTCCATTGGCATAATAGTCGACGAAGCACTGGATGCTATGGCTCGCACCCTGCACACTGCCTATCTGCGGTCGCAATTGTTGCAGGGAGTCAGCCCTGACTCTAATGCATCCCTGGCTCCCTGGGCAGATCTTCCGGCGCACAAAAAGAAAGCCAACCGGTATGCGGCCGCGCACATTGATGTGAAGCTGCGAATCTGCAATTGCAAGGTGTGTGACAGAGAAGATGCGCTGTCCGAGGCGATTTTTCCTCCAGATACTGTGACACTCGATCAGCTGGCAGAATTGGAGCATCGCCGCTGGCTGGCGGAAAAGAGTATTGCCGGTTACAGCTTCGGCAAAGTCCGGGATGAGGAGCGTATGTGGCATCCGGATCTCATAAGCTGGGAGGAACTTTCGGAGGTTGACCGTGAAAAGGACCGAGATACTATTCGCCAGATACCAGAACTACTGAATCTACAAGGCCAGAAAGTCTGCCAAGTATACTGACATGTAAGCGGTGCCTGCCCTATGCCTGAGAAAATTGAAGCGGTTCTATTTGATTTTGGCGGCGTCTTTACCGATTCGCCTTTCCTCGCCGTACACGCGTTTGGTAAGACCCTGGGCATTGACGCCCGGGAGGTCACCGGCATCGTATTCGGCTCGTATGAGAACGACGGCGATCACCCCTGGCACCAGTTGGAGCGCGGTGAGATTACCCTTGAAAACGCGCGCGAGCAGATTCTGGAACTGGGCCTGGCGCGTGACGTGCGCGTCGACATCTATGAGTTATTCGCCACCATGGCCGGCAACAACGCGGGCGCGGATGCCAGGCAGCCCCTGGTAGAACGGGTCAGGTCGCTCAGGCAGGAGGGCTATACGACAGGCATCATCACCAATAACGTCGTTGAATTTGGGGATGGCTGGCGTGCATTGATACCTGTGGATGATCTGTTCGACTTTGTGGTGGACTCCAGCAGTGTGGGTGTGCGTAAACCCGATCCGCGTATTTTCGAAATTGCCCTACAGCGCCTGGGAGACGTAGCCCCTGGACAAGTGGTATTTCTGGATGATTACCAGGCCAATGTGGATGCGGCGCGTGAACTGGGATTGCGTGCCATAACCGTGGGTACAGACCTGTGCGCAGTCATAGAGGAACTGGATGCCTTGTTGGCGCGATGACGTATTTGTCAGTGTCGCCTTGAGCTGCAGCAAGTGGTTACTTGCGCTCAAATAGGGCGATAGCCTCGCTGTGTCCGGTGTGGGGAAACATATCCACGGCAGCGCTTCGGCACAGGCGCAGCCCGGCACCGTGCAGCACCCGCGCGTCCCGCACCAGGGTGGCAGGATGACAGGAGATATACAGCAGTCGCTTTACCCTGGAGCGCGCCAGGATCGCGCAAACCGCTTTCGCACCGGCGCGCGGCGGATCGATTATCGCAATGTCTGCTTTGGGCAGTACCACCTCGTCTGCCAGCAGATTGAGCGCTTTAGCCGATACATTTTCCAGTCCATTGCGTTTGGCGTTGGCGAGAATGCGGGCAGTCATACGGCTGTCACCTTCCACCGCGTGGACAGTTTTTGCGATGCGAGCCAGTGGCAAACTGAAGTTCCCGATACCGGAAAACAGATCCAGGGCAGTCTCGTCGCTGCGCGGTTGCAGCCAATCCAGAGCCCGGGTCACCAACGCAGCATTGACCTCCCAATGGGTCTGGGTAAAGTCACCGGGCAGGTAGGCCAGTTCCAGTTCGCCTGTCGCCACGCTACCGTGTGTCACTGGTCCGGGCAGCCTGAGGCACAGTTCACCTGCAGCGTATAGCTCCTGCCAGTGAACCGAAGTCTCGCCGCCGGACTCGTCGGATTCCGGCGCGCTACGTGATTGCCGTTGTGTATTCAGGCGAATCCGCAGCGCTATGACTGACCCGCCCAGCACGGCCGTATGCAATGCCAACACCGTTTTCTCACCCGGATGCGCGGCAAAGTAAAAGCACAAACCAAGTTGATTGTTGCTGTCGGCGTCGATCTCGATTTCTCGCAGGCCCTGCAGATCAGGTGCGTGCAGCAGCATGTCCGGCAGTGTCTGTAACAGTCTATTCACGGCAGCATTGGCGACCACACAGTGCTGTAGACCCACTGCCTCGTGGGAACGGCGCTGGCGCAGGCCGAGGACATAGCTCCTGTCCATGCCGCGAGTGACCAGTAGCCGCAGCCGGTGTCGAAAGTTGTTCTCCCTGCATAGGATTGGTGGGTCCAGGATCAGTCTGGGCGCAATCGCCTGCAACAGGGACAACAGGTGCGCTTGCTTGTGTTGCTGCTGCGCTGGCAATGACCAGTGTTGCAAGCTACAGCCACCGCAGATGTGGTAGACGGGGCATTCTGGCTCAACCCTTTGCATCGAAGGCGCAGTGGCAGGTAGCAGCTCTATCAGGTCGGCTTCGTCATAATCCCGTTTGACGGCTGTGCATTGCACCCGCACCTGTTCTCCTGTCAGCGCACCGTCCACAAAGACGATCTTGCCGGCGTGCCTGCCGACACCGCGTCCCTCCTGGCTCATGCGATCAATCACCAGCGTGTCTTTTCCCCACAGTTTGGGCGGTGGTGTTTTCGGCGGGGATTTGCCGTACTGCTTGCGTGTTGATCGAGTTTTGGTCACGACGCGACACCTGCCAGACGGATCTGCAGTGTTTCACCGGCAAATCCAATGGTATCGCCGTTTACGATCTTCTTCCGCTTTTGCGTTTCTACTGCGCCGTTCACTGCCACCTGTCCGTCCGCAATGACAAACTTGGCTTCACCGCCATTGGCGACCAAGCCTTCAAATTTCAGGATTTTATAGAGTTCTACGGGCTCGCTGGTAATGTCTACGTGCCGCATCATTGACTTCCCGAGTCACTCTGGTGGGTTAAAATTGCTGTGTGATCTAACACTATCACTGGCCTTAACTACTTGCTGGCTTATCTCAATGGTACACCAACAAGAAATGTAATTTTTCAGGATATTCATTCCGCCAATAGCAATACACGGCGATATAAACGCTGCCGCATCTGTTTCATGAAGTTGACTTGGCACGTCGCACAATGGAGATTCTCTGCAGCAGTTAGGCGAGGAATACGATGATATTCGGCCAGTTAGCCCTCCCCAGGAGCTACCCACATCTGGCAAGTCACTATCTGAAAATTTACCCGCCGTGGAATTTTCTGTTACTTTTTCGGGTACGCGGCGATGTATGGGTATGGAAGCTGGGCTACAATGCGTATTGCAATAAAAAAAGAGACACATGGGCGTGAAGGGGTTGCTGGTATTTATTGTGGGCGCTTTATTGCTCTCCACTGCGCAGGCGGCTGTGGAAAAGGGCACTACAGTGCTATCCAATGTCCCGGAAGGGGTCCCCGAAGGACAGGAAGCCACACCAGAAAAACCGGCGATTAAAATCTACAAGTACACGAACAGGTCGGGCGTGCGCTCTTACTCAGACCGCGCGCCCATGGGCGGCATACCGTTTGAAGTTATGCAATTCTCCTGCTTCGCCTGCAACCCAAAATCCACAGTAGACTGGAATAATATCCCATTACAGCTCAGTGCTTTTGAATACGCGATTAACTCTTCTGCAAAGAAGTATCGCGTTGATCCGGCGCTGGTTCGCGCGGTAATTCATGCAGAGTCCGCTTTCAGGCCCGGGGCAAGATCCAACAAGGGCGCACTTGGCCTGATGCAGTTGATGCCGGATACAGCAAGAGACATGGGAGTTGTGAATGTGATGTCTCCTGATGAGAACATACAGGGAGGTGTCCGCTACCTCGCCTGGCTGCTCGACCAGAACCGCGGCAACACGATGCTAGCAACAGCGGCGTATAACGCCGGCCCGGGAGCGGTAAAGCACTATAACGGTATACCCCCATTCCAGGAAACCCAGACTTACGTAAAACGCGTAAAGCTTCTGCACGATCGCTACAAGAAGGCACTGAATAAGACATTCAGCGGTCGCTGGGTAGCGAATGCCGATAAATCCTGATCAAAAGCGCGACGTTGGGGATAAGGGAGTTGAGTATCCCCCCGTCCAATGGCTGGTTCGCTCGTTATTCCAGGCAGCAGCGCCGACTTTTCCCTGATATTTGCCCCAACCCAGCCTTTTTCAAATTTGCAGCAATGAGCAAGCACCGATGTTGACTAAACTTTGGTTTAGCCCGAACGGGTTATTGTTACGACACAACACATTGGCTAATTTGAAATTGCATCTACAGCGTTGCACGCAGGTACTAGGCAGGTACTAGGCAGGTACCAGGCAGGTACTACGCAGGGGGAACACGGAATGCAGCGGATTCAGGATTCTATAGCAATGACCGTATCCCGAGCCTATCCCGTTGATACTCACAGAGGCAAACTTCCGCCACGTGCGAGGGCTGGGAAGGCGCTCATTTGTGTGGCCCTGTTTTCGATTATCATATTCGTCACACTGGTCTGCTGCATTGCAGCGTTGCTGCGAGCGTTTGCAGCGTGATTCAATGGCAGCTACAGGCAGCAGTAGTTTAGATTGGAAAATGGCGCTATATTGATCGTGGCCATTGTGGTTTGATGGTAGGCAGTGGTGGTTTCGGACCACCCATACTCTTTCACAAATAAAAAATTCGCCAACATGCAGGAAATGTAAGGTCCATATGGCAACTCGCGCGCTGATTGTCGACGATCACCCGATAGTTCGCGACGCCCTCGTAACTTCTCTTGTCACCCTCAACGTGTTCGACGAGATAACAACCGCTAACGACTTCCACGGTCTGGTTGAGCAGCTGTCGCGGGGTGCCCGCGTCCAGCTGCTGATCCTTGACCTGAGCCTGACAGACACCTCTGGGTCGCGGTCAATTGAGTTTATACGCGAGCACTACGCGGACGTTCCTATTCTGATCTTCTCAGCGTTTGACTCTACCGACATCATTACTCAGTGCTTCGAGTACGGGGTACATGGCTTTGTTTCCAAGAACTCGTCCATGCAGACGATCGTGCGTGCAATTCAAGTGGTGGCGGCAGGCGGCATGTATATCCCACCGGCAGCCGCGCTCTCAATGGGCTTTGACCAGTTCGAATCCGCGGCATCGTTGCCACAGCAGGATCAACACAAGCCGCAATTCACTCCGAAGCAGCAGGAGGTTTTCGAGCAGCTTCTATTGGGGCTGCCCAACAAGGTAATTGCCAAACAGCTGAGCATAGCCGAGGGCACAGTGAAAACGCACTTACACAGCATTTATCAGATACTGCGAGTCAATAGTCGTGCCCAGGCGATCCTGAAGTCACGGCAACTGAAGATTATAGAATGAGTCGGTATGATGTTCCGGGCTTGAACTATTATTTTCGTAATCTGGGATGCACTAGACTTTTTGTGTAATCGAATATCGGGTAAGGTGACCGCTATAAAATAGGGTTGGCTGATACTACCCAATGCGGCTCGATAGCCTCAACGACACCCAGAGCGGTTACATAATGAATCCGATTGATTTCATCCTGCATATCAACGAACACCTCGCCTTGATGGTGCAAACCTATGGTGTGTGGATTTATGCCATCCTGTTTTTGATCATCTTTGCTGAAACCGGGTTGGTCGTAATGCCATTTCTGCCGGGTGATTCCCTGTTGTTTGCTGCTGGCGCCATCGCTGCTTCAACGGGTGGATTAGATCCCTGGTTAGTTGGAACCGTTGTAGTGGCCGCAGCGTTTTGTGGTGACAATACGAATTACTGGGCTGGGCGTATTCTCGGTCCAAAGGTCTTCAAATTTGAAGACTCCTTCTTCTTTCGCCGAGCCCATTTGATCAAGACCGAACAATACTATAATGAATACGGATCACGCACGGTGATCATTGCGCGGTTTGTTCCTATTGTGCGCACCTTTGCGCCGTTTGTCGCTGGTATAGGGAGAATGCCCTACCCGCGCTTTGTATTGTTCAGCTCCATCGGATCATTACTTTGGGTAACCATCTGTGTTGGTGCGGGCGTGCTGTTCGGCGAAATGGAATTTGTGAAGAAGAACTTTGAGTTCGTGATACTGGCGGTTATCGCGTTGTCGTTGCTGCCTATAGTGATTGAAGTGCTCAAAAAGAAATCGCCGCAGTCCAGTGCGACTTGAAGTCCACGCGCTATTGATTGTGCTGTTGATCTCGCGGAGAATCGGGGACCAGTACTGGCTGTTCCACATTTGGCGCGCATGACATGCCCTCAATTGAGGTCCAACACCTAAGCAAGAGCTTCTCCAGTGATGCGCGCGCCGTATTTTCGGACCTGTCGTTCAGTTTGTCACCCGGTGAGAGTTTAAGTCTCCTCGGTCCTTCAGGATGCGGTAAAACGACACTTTTGCGTCTGCTAATGGGGCTGGAAAATCCCAGTAGCGGCACCATTTACATCGCACATGAGCTTTCGGCGCACATGAGTTACGTGTTCCAGGAACCCCGCCTGATTCCGTGGAGGACGTGTCTTGAAAATGTACTTTTACCGCTGGAATTGACTGAAAAACATGACGCGGCAGCCGAAGCGCGTGCAATCGATCTGCTACAAGACCTCGGTCTCGGCGAGCGACTGCGGCACTTCCCCCGCGAACTCAGCGGCGGTATGCAAATGCGAGTAGCGCTGGCCCGCGCCTTGGTCACCCAACCCAAGTTGCTCCTCCTCGACGAGCCATTCGCGTCTCTCGATGAGCGGTCACGATTCCGATTGCAGGATCTATTGCTTGAGCTAAAGAATAGCCTCAGCCTGCAGTATGTATTCGTGACACACTCCATCGCCGAAGCCGTATTTTTGGGTGATCGGATTTTGTTAATGGATAATCATGGTAATGCCAGGGACTGGCGTTCAATTGAATTTCCACAGCGCAATCAGATGCTGAAGCTGACGCCGGACTTTAACTCGGTAGTGCAAACCTATACGCAGTTATTTGGGGAAATAGAACACGGTGTGCCCAAGTCGAATTACGTTAAGGCGGCGCGGTGAGCGCGCTCTTAAGAAACTGGCTTGCGGATAAACTTCCGTCCTGGATTTTCCTTGCACTACTACTAGCTATCTGGCAGTGGATAGTCGAACAGCAATGGGTCGCATCCTACCTGCTACCCTCACCGCTACAAATTTATCAAACCACGGTGGAGTTGTGGCCAGAAATCCTCGCCGCCACCCTGAGTACAGCGCAATCCATTAGCTGGGGTCTGGGATTGAGTATTTTGATGGGAGTTTCGCTGGCATTACTTTTCTTTGCCATTCCTGTTCTACGGCGCGCCATACTGCCGTTTTGTATTTTTTTTCAGACTGTGCCGATAATCTCGATTGCGCCGCTGCTGGTGATTTGGTTCGGATTTGGCCAACCCACTGTAAAAGCATCGGCTTTTATAGTGTCGTTGTTTCCAATTCTCGCCAATACGTTAACAGGACTGCAGGAAACTGATCCCCAGTTGAAAGAATTGTTTAAGCTCTATCGACCCTCCCTATGGCAGGTAGCATTTAAATTGCAAATTCCCTCCGCGATCCCCTATATTCTTACCGGCATAAAAATATCCGCGGGACTGGCGGTCATCGGGGCAATTGTCGGGGAGTTTATCGCCGGCGGCGGGTTGGGCAGTTTGATTGATGCTGCACGAACCCAGCAGCGCGTTGACCTCGTATTCAGTGGTGTCTTGATGTCCAGCGGGCTGGCGTTGCTTCTGGTTTTTATAATTGAAGGCGCCAGCCGGCTTTTGTTGCGCGGCAGGCCGTATCTGAGGAAACCGTAATGTGCAGAATTCTCAGCCTGTTATTGAGCGTACTGTGGAGTCTGCAGTTACTCGCGACGCCGGAGTTAGCTACACAACCCGCACAACCTTTGATATTGGCACTGAACTGGAAACCTGAACCGCAGTTTGGCGGCTTCTTTGCGGCGCAAGTGGAAGGCTTTTATCAACAGAACAAGCTCGATGTCAAAATCATCGAGGGTGGTTCCGGGACTCCGACCATTCAAATGCTACAGGCGGGCAAGGTCGATTACGCGATCGTGTCTGCGGATGAAATTATTATTGCGAGTGCGCGCGGCGCCGACAATGCTGTTGCGTTATTTGCCACTTACCAGATCAATCCGCAAGGCATCATGACGCATGCAGAGCGAGATTTTGCATCCATCGACCAGGTCATGCATAGCGATGGCGTTTTACTGTGGCAGTCAGGATTACCCTATGCGCAGTATTTCAAGAAGAAATATTCCCCTGTATCGGTAGTGACAGCGCCCTATCTCGGCGGTATCGGCAACTTTCAAAACGACCGCAAGGTCTCCCAGCAGTGTTTTGTGACCAGTGAGCCGTTGGCGGCCGCCGCTGCGGGGCTTAAAGTCAAAACTTTTCTGGTCGCTGATAGCGGCTACAACCCTTACACTTCGGTGTTAGTGACTACCCGGGAGCGCTGGAAACAATCTCCGGAGGAAGTCAGGAGTATGGTAGCCGCGGTTCGCAGTGGCTGGGAGAGTTATTTGCTTGACCCGACCAAGACGAATACCGCAATGCTGGAACTCAATAAGGCAATGTCCGCGCAAACCTTTGTGCAAAGCGCGCAGGCACAGGAACCTCTGATCAAAACCAGCGCCACCCAGCGCCTTGGTGAAATGACGCTGGAGCGCTGGCAGACGCTTGCAGATCAATTGCTGGACATCAAGGTTGTTTCCCAGCCGGTGTCAGTGCGAGACCTGTTTGTCGATTTATAGGATGCGTAGTCGGCGATCATCAGCTACCCCAACTCTCCTGGCTCGACTCTCGAATGATGAATACCTCGCTCCGCTATATTGCAGAAGGGATTTTCAGGCTCTGGATACATTCGATCGCTACACAGCAACTATTTCCCGACGACTTGGTCAAACGCCTGCACAGTACAATAGCAGCCGACTGGGTACCGCGGCATCACTTTGCGCGATCAATGCTGCCGCTGGAGAGTCCTTTTATCGCGTAAAAACATCAGCCAGCGCTGATATTGACGAAGCCAACGAACTCTTTCGTGGTCATAGTTTCGTCATGGATGTACAAACCCATTTTGTCGCCAGCCACCGCACGGCATTGTCCGGCGCTGCAGCGGTGCACCAATTTATTCGCCAGGTCGCTCCTGAGCTGTTTTCCGAATTAAACCCTCTGACCGGCCTGTCGCTTGGCGAATACCTGCGCTGTGTGTTTCTCGAAAGTGAAACCAGTCTTGCAGTTTTGACCTCGGCGCCGGGTACTGAAGCCACAAATATATTGTCCAATGACGAAATTGCGGCAACCCGCGAGCTGGTCGATCGACTTGCGGGCACGGGCAGATTGTTGCATCACTCCATTATTCATCCGAATTTACCTGGAGAATTGGATCGTATATCTGCCATTGTCGAACGCTGTCGGCCTGATGGGTTCAAAGTGTATACCCAGTTTGGGAGCGCCGGTGACGGCGGGGCGTTGCGTAGTGGCTGGATGCTCGATGATCAAGAGTCTGGCATGCCATTCTTGCAGCATGCACAGGCGTTAGGCGTGAAGATTATCTGCGCTCACAAAGGTTTGTCCGGTTTAGCGCCTGCAGGATCGCCGCGGGACATCGGCCCCGCTGCCGCGGCATTTCCCAACCTGAAGTTTCTGGTCTATCACTCCGGTTACGAAGTTCCGCGCTGCGATGGCGAGCAGGAGTGCGGTGAAAGCCAGTTCATTGATGGCATACAACAGCAAGGGACAGACCGCCTGGTACAGAGTCTGCGCGACGCCGGTATTGCACCCGGGAGCAATGTCTATGCCGAGCTCGGCAGCACATGGTATATCCTGATCAAGCGACCCGAAGAAGCCGCCCATGTACTCGGTAAACTGTTACTGGCGGTGGGAGAGGACAATATTCTCTGGGGCACGGATTCCGTTTGGTATGGCAACACCCAACCTCTAATCGATGCCTTCCGCGCCTTCCACATTCCTGAGGAGTATCAGGAACGCTACGGGTATCCGGCACTGACTGATGCCGCCAAGGCTAAGATCCTGGGGCTTAATGGTGCGCGAGTTTATGGCGTTGATGTAAAGAATACGCTGAACCGGGCGCACAACGATACGCTGGCCTGGATCAGGGAAGCGGTCGCTGAAGCCAATTTGCACCGGATCTGAAGTGCCCATCCGCCTCACGTCCATTCTTACTGCGCCACCTTTTCACCGGCCTCACCCCACTGATTCCAGAATGTGACCTCTTGCGCGGGTTTTCTCCGGGGTCGACCCCATCGACCTCGAGGGTAGCCCATCGGAATGAGGGCTATGGTTTCGATGTGGTCGGGAATACCCAAAATAGTTTTAATGTCCTGCTCCCGGGCTTTATGCAGCGTGGTCATAGTTGAACCAATACCTTTTGCGCGTGCAGCCAGCATCAAGTTCTGGATTGCAGGATAAATGGATCCGTAATAGGTGGACTGATGAATACCTCCGTCCCTGGGATGTCCATCCAGGCAGCACATAATGAGCGCTGGTGCATCCTGTAAGCCTTCTACCAGGATCATGGCGTCGTTGTAGACATTCTCCGTCGCCGTATCCAGCAAGCCGCTGGCCAGGGCTTGTTCCTTGATAACTTTGGTACCCAATTCGCGATAGATTTCGGCAATTCTTTCTTTTTGCTTACGATCGACAATGACGAGGAATGTCCAGGGCTGGCTATTGCCCGGACTACACGCCATGGTAGCGGCCTCGACAATATAGTTCAGGTCTGCCGTTGGAATAGGATCAGGTCTTAAGCGCCGCATCGCGCGCAAGCTGAAAATGGCTTCGTGTAAACTCAGTTCTGACACTGCGGTCGCTCCGTCTATTCACGTGACTAAAAATCGGGCTCTGGATTTGCAGGGCCCATCCTCGTTACCATGTATTTTATTACCATGGCACAGGAAATCAGCAGAGTCTAACGAAACACACTGCACCAGGGTGGACACCACCGATTGAGTCTGCCAGCATGCCCACAGTCCTTTTGCAATGGAAACCCACTGTGCTGTACAGGGTGTGTAACTGATGACGAGCTCCAGTGCCCACAAATGTATCATTGTAGGCAGCGGATTTTCCGGCATCTGTTTAGCGATTAAACTGAAGACCAGCGGGATTACAGATTTTGTGATTCTGGAAAAGGCACAGGGAGTGGGCGGCACGTGGCGAGACAATCACTATCCCGGCGCTGAATGTGACGTACCTTCCGCACTTTACAGCTTTTCTTTTGAAACCAAGACAGACTGGGACTACCAGTGGTCCGAGCAGCCACAGATTCTTGAGTACATCAGGAACACCGTCCGTAAGAACGGGATTACCGAGCATATCCGATTTGGCTGCGAATTGGTGTCTGCTGACTACGAACCGGAAAAACGGCAGTGGAGAGTTGAGCTTGCCAGCGGCGAGATACTGTACTCGCAATTCCTGGTCAGCGCCGTCGGGCAGTTGCATAAACCCCATATCCCGGAATTGAGCGGCATGGGCTCCTTTAACGGGGCCTGGTTTCATTCCGCCACTTGGAACCACGCTGTCGACCTGCGCGAAAAAAACGTGGCAGTGATGGGTAACGCCGCCAGCGCGGTCCAATTTGTCCCGTTTGTAGCAAAGGATGCTGCGCGGTTGTGGATATTCCAGCGCAGCGCCAACTGGGTATGCCGCAAGAACGACAAGCCCTACAAGGATTGGGAAAAAAAGCTGAGGCGGATGTTTCCGACATTACAGCGCTTGTCACGCCTGAAGATTTACCTGCGCAATGAATTGATTGCCTACACCGGAATAAAGGGTAACCGGGTCACTCACTGGTTGGTGAAAATGGCTTGCCAGAGTTACCTGAACCAGGCAATTGCCGATGAATCCTTGCGTCAGAAATTGCAACCCGACTACCCGTTAGGCGCCAAGCGAATACTGGTAGCCGATGGTTACTACGAGGCACTTACCCGGAAAAATGTAGAACTTATTACTGATCCCATCGCCGGGGTGGATGAAACAGGCATACTCACTAAAAGCGGGCTGCACTTCCCCTGCGACGTGATTATTTTTGGCACCGGGTTTATCACTAATCCCTTCCTTCACGGCATCGTCATCAGGGGTAAGTCGGGAAGGGCACTGGCAGATCACTGGTCAGACGGAGCCAGGGCCTACCTGGGCATCGTCACCAGTGAGTTCCCAAATCTTTTTTTCATGTATGGACCCAATACGAATTTGGGGCATAACTCTATCCTGCTTATGGCGGAGTCCCAGGCAGACTATATTGTTCAGGCACTGGCCGCAGCGGAGCGCAGCAACGCATGTGCCCTGGAAGTACGCGCGGATATCGAGGCACAGTACAACACCGATATACAAGCGCGCTTGCAGGCTATGGTCTGGAATTCAGTCGCGGACAGCTGGTATAAAAGTGGTGGCCGGATTACCAACAATTGGCCAGGCAGTGTCGGTGAATACCGCAGCGTCACACGAGTGTTCCGCCCTGAGGATTATATGCTGACTTAGTGTCTGACCCTAAGATACGCTGACGATGTACGTTGCGCGGTGGGCCTGTGTTAAGCTGTTGTGATGCGTTTATTTATCATGTTTTGTCTGTTCTTATCGGCGTCCGTTGTTCTTGCGCAACGGGAATTGACGACGATTGAACTGAGCTATGCCAATCCACAACAGATCAGGGCGGCCATCATTCCCTTTCTTTCCGAGGGCAGCTCGGTCAGTGTCTATCAAGACCAGTTGATACTGAACGTCACCCCGGAGGAGCTGGCTAAAACCCGCGAGCTGCTAAAACAGCTGGATAGCGCGGGGCAGCAGTTATTGGTGTCGCTGCGGTCTGATGGAGTCGGCAGTGACAGTCACCGTAGCGTGGATGTTGAGGCGAGCCTTAAGGCAGGCGATACCACGATCACCACTGGGAGGGGTAAGCGTACTGCTGAAACCAGGACTACCGTTCGGGTGCATGATTCTAGCGGTACCAATACTGACAATGGCAATCAGGCAGTCAGGGTCACCGAAGGTATGCCGGCGTATATTTCCACTGGAATGACCGCGCCAATCCACAGCTACACCACCGGTCCGGACGGACGCCGTTATTACCAGCAGGGGTATGTCGATGCCGTGAGTGGATTTTATGCCACAACCTGGGTCAATGATGGGGTGGTTCGTATCAGTATTGACCAAAGCAATAATCAGCTGAAGGGTGGAACGGTTTCAACACAGCAGCTGCAATCGCAGGTCAGTGGAGCATTGGGTGAGTGGCTTCCCATTGGCGTTATTAGTGATACAGCCAGTCAACAGACCCAGGGTATTGTCTCGCGCGGGCAATCCAGTCGGGCCAACTCGACTCAGCTTTTTATAAAGGTTGAGTTACTGCAGTAGTTGCTGGCGAGACCTGCCGGCGCGAATACTGGCAGTGCCGTTTACCTCGCTGCCGCCTTTTATTCTTCACCCTTACCACTATCGCTCACAGTGACTGCATGCATCATTCTGTTCCTCGACTGTCAAACGAAGACAGACAATATCACTATAGAACCGGCCCCCAACGCGAGCAGGGCCGTTCGACGTAGTTTGGGT
>JANPDE010000484.1:0-34708 GCA_031431315.1 Haliea sp. | reverse complement strand
CACCGACTTATCTGTCTACTCCCAGGCCGAACTCAATGCGATCGCGAGAGAATTGAACGAGAGGCCCAGGAAAACCTTGGCCTATGAAACGCCAGCTGCTAGATTTAATGCGTGTGTTGCATCGACCGGTTGAGATCGCAGTTCAAACGGGACATTCCCGGGAGTCAATGATGAAGAGATTCGCAACCCTGGCGGTGCTCACCGCGCTGCTCGCCGCCACGACCACTGCCGATGAATACCTGGGCAACTACGGCGGCAACCCAAACAACCCGAACTCGACGTCAAATCCGTACGGTGCCGGGAGCCCCTACAACGCCAAAAGTATCAACAACCCGTACGGCACCTACGGCAGTGTGCACAGTTCGAAATCGGCGACTAACCCCTACACCAACACGGCACCGAAGCTCTACGACAGCGGAGGCAATTACCGTGGGCGCCTGAGTAGTAATCCCTACGATGCGGATTCCGTGTCTAACCCCTACGGTCGCTATGGCAGTCCTTACTCCAGTGAGTCGATCAATAATCCTTATGGAGCGGGTAGCCCTTATCGCAGTGACAGTCCGAACAATCCCTATGGAAAGGGGCTGGGGATTTACGGGGAATAGTGCGTGAGATCTTCACTCGCGCAAAAAATAAGGCAGCGCCAACAACCCTATGCCAACGCCTACCAGCCAATAGACATTGGGAACGAAGTACGGAAAAACCATCAGTGCCATCCCACTGTATCTGGGGATCGCTTTTTCCTGCTTGCGCCCATAGATAAAATAGCCGAGGCCAATTGATCCAAAAAGCAGCCCCCACAACAGCATAGACTCGGTTCCCATCTACGGTGTACACCCTTTGGTTGGCCTGAACAGGCAGTACAGGCATCGAGTGGTATCAGTATAAAGCGAAAATTGGTCTGTTTTTTCGCCTTTTCCCTGTGCATTTTGCCCATCTGGTGGTAGTCCGGGTTGTGTTTTCCCCCAACACTGCATTATCGTGGCGCCATGAAGTGCTAGTTACCCTGCTGAACTCTTACCCTATGAATTCCCCTATGAAAAATATTGCCTTCTTGCTCATCCTGTTGCTTTCCCCTGCCGTATGGTCCGTGACGTATGATCTTCCGTCGGAGCATTTTGATGTCATTGGTACGCCAAAAAAAGTTGTGGCCGTGCATGAGGATACTCTGGTGGAAATCGCCAGGCGTTCCGGTATCGGTCTGGATCAGATGGAACGCACCAACCCCGGTGTTGACCGCTGGTTACCCGGTGCCGGTACTGAGGTCATTATCCCTTCGCACTATGTATTGCCGCGCGCACCGCGTACCGGAATCGTGTTGAATCTGCCGGAAATGCGCCTCTATTATTTCCCACCCAAGCAGCCCGGCCGACCTGCGCAAGTACAGACCTACCCCATCGGTATCGGGCGTATGAATTGGGCGACCCCACTGGGCCAAACGAAGATCACCTCAAAGACCAAGGACCCCTCCTGGCGACCGCCGGAGTCCATTCGTCGCGAACACGCGGCAAACGGCGATCCATTGCCGTTGTTAGTGCCCGCTGGTCCCGATAATCCCCTAGGGGCTTATGCTATGGGGTTGGGTATTCCAGGATACCTGATACATGGCACCAATAAGCCGATCGGGGTGGGCATGCGGGTGTCTCACGGCTGTATACGTATGCTACCTGAGGATATAGCGAGACTGTTTCCGCAAATTCCCGTGGGGACGCCGGTCAATATTGTTAACCAACCCGTAAAGGCGGGCTGGTACGGTGGCAAGCTGTATTTGGAAGTACATCCGCCACTCAAAGAATACCCGAATGACCGAGGGGCTGTCGTCCAGGAGGCCATGATAGCGGTGAATGACGCCACGTCCATGCGATCGATAAAATTGGATAGCGGTGCAATTGAGGCGGAGATTGATCGGCAGACTGGCCTGCCATTGATAATATCGAAGGATAGTTAAAGCCTGAAGTAACGGGGCAACGCCACTGCTATTTCTAGTAAGTGAGGTTGCCCCGGTAAAGAGGTGCCCGATGAACTATTTGTTCATGGACTGCTTGAACATACGGTCCATTTTCTCGGTGTTGGCATTGCAACATGCCTGTGCAGCATCAGCTTTTGCTCTTGCGGCAGCGGCATCAGAAGCAGCTTGGCTGGCGGCGGCATTGGCTTTATCTACTTCCAGCTTCAGTGCATCCAAATCCCTGGTGGTGGCACAGCCGGTCAGTCCTGTTACAGCTACCAACATGAATGCTGCTGCCGTGGTCTTGAGCGAATTACGCATAATCTTGTCCTCTAAGTAGTCAGCCGTTACCCGGCCTAATAGATTTTTCCGTTTTGAACCGCGCGTCCCCTTTTTAACAACGGGCTGTGCGGGTCGTTTTAGGGCAATGTCGCCAAAGCGTGTCGGCGAGCACCTCCGGCGGCTATTTTCAGAGATACTGCGCTTAATCGCAAGTAATTGTTTACCCGACTTTTTGCCAGTTAGCGGACCACGACCCGGGTGCCCACCACCACCCACGGGGCCAGTTCCAGCAATTGTTCATTGGTCAGGGCTATGCAGCCATCGGTCCAATTGATGGTTTGATGGACCTTCATATCGCCCGTGCCTACACCGTGAATACCCAGCTGGCCACCCAGACTGGTGTTTTGGGAGGGCGGGCGCCCGTGCTCAAGGTCGTAGCGCAGCTTTTTATATTCCCCGACGTCAATGCGGTGCTCCTGGAATGCCCGTTCGGTGTGGTCGCGATTCGGGTAACTGAGGGCCATAAACAGTTTGAAGCGGTCGCTGCGCCTCACCTGGGTGATAGTGAATTCCCCCAGCGGTGTTTTCTCATCGCCGCGGAGTTTGTTGAGGGTGGGGCCATTGCTGCCAATGGCGATGTTCTCGAACACTTTAAGTTGGGTTTCACCCTGCATAATGGCAAGGTTAAGCTGGTCAGTGTCTATCGCCAGCCAGACTTCCTTGGCGGGAGTTGCCGTAACCTTGTGCAAGGGAAAGAGTACGAGCAGTGCCAGGCAGGTGGTCAGAAAACAGGTCAGAGTTCGACGGATAGAGTGGGGTTTTGTGGGTCTGCGAAATGATGCCACTTTTACGTTCCAGCTTATAGACAATGCCTGAGATCATAGCCGGCGTCAGCCGGTGAGACAACGGATGAACTCTGGTAATCTGCCACTGAATCATGAGTGATACATTGACGATGAAAAAGGCAATAAAAGTTATTGCAATACTCCTCGGTGTACTGCTGCTTGGTCTTAGCTGGCCCGCCTGGCAACTCTACGGCGAAATCCAGAGGGCACGCAGCGAGAACCCTCTGGTTTGGGAGGAGACGGTCAGTGCGCTGGAAGCAAAAACCCATAACCTTCACGCGCCCGGAAAAGCTGTCGTTTTTATCGGTAGTTCAAGTATTCGACTGTGGACTACCCTGGAGGAGGATATGTCTCCTATTCCAGTGATCCGGCACGGCTTTGGGGGAGCCAAGCTCAACGCTGTGGTCCACTACGCCGAGCGACTGGTAAACGCCTACCAACCGCGCGCGGTAGTCGTTTTTGCCGGGACCAACGATATTGACCCTGCGGCGAGCAAGTCGCCGGAAGTGCTGCTGGCCAGTTATCAGGCGTTTGTCGAAACGGTGCGGCGCGAGCAGCCCGAGGTACCGATATTCTATATTGGCATTACTCCGTCACCCCGTCGCTGGACTGTCTGGCCTATCGCCCAGTCCACCAATCGGCTCATTGAGAATTGGTCCGAGACGGACCCGAACCTGCATTTTATTGATACGTCCGATGCCTTGCTGGGCAGTAATGGCGAGCCCAATAGCGACTACTATTTCTTCGATGGCCTGCATCTGAGCAAGCGCGGCTATGGGGTATGGCGCGAGATCATTCGCCCGCGTCTATTGGATGAGCTCGGTAACTTCTGATCCCGGCGTAAACACTCCCATTGTGCAACCTGCCAGCCACTACTTGTGGCTATAGACTAATAGGGTGTAGTCTGTGCGATCTTGAAAGACATCAACTGAGGTAACGACTATGACCGGCTGTCCACATTTTGATCTCACCGCTCCAGAGACCTACAAAGGCGGCGTGCCGCGTGAGGTCTTCAAGTACCTGCGTAATGAACAACCCGTTTACTGGCACGAAGACCCGGAACAGGGCGTCGGCTTCTGGGCGATTACCCGGCACAAGGACCTGGATTTCATCTCCAAAAACCCCCTCATTTTCTCATCCGCGGTGAAGTCGTGCCTGCTGCACGAATCCGAGCCGGACCGAATCGTCCTGATGAGCAATCAATTGATCAACATGGACCCGCCACGACACCTGAAGTACCGGCGCCTGGTGCGCAATGCCTTCACGCCCAAAAAAGTGGATAGCTATGAAGCCCGCTTTCGCCAGATTGCACGGGACATCGTGTCCCGGGCCGTGGTGGGGGGTGAGTGCGAATTCGTGGAAGACATCGCAGCCGAGTTACCGCTGATCGCCATCTGCGAATTAATGGGGGTGCCACTGGATGGACGCAAGCGCCTGTTTGAGCTGACCAACATCATGCTGGGCATGTCGGATCCGGAACTCTCCACCTCCCAGGAAGACGGCGAGACGGCGATGGCGGAGATGTTCTTCCTCGCCCACGATCTGGCGGCAAAACATCGGGTGGATCCGCAGGACGATATCGTCCATGTCCTGCTCAACGGCACGGTGGAAGACGAACCCCTGACCGACGAGGAGTTTTGTCATTTCTTCCTGCTGCTCATGGTGGCTGGTAATGAGACGACGCGCACCGTGACCTCCCAGGGCATGCGCCTGTTGATGGAGCATCCCCAGCAGTACCAGCTACTGGTGGATAATCCGGAGTTGCTGGAGGGCGCCATCGAGGAGTTTCTGCGCTATGACCCGGCGGTTATCGCATTTCGCCGCACCGCCATGCAGGACGTGGAAGTCGGCGGCCAGTTGATCAAAAAGGGCGATAAAATCGAGATGTTCTACGCAGCGGCGAATGCCGATGAGGCTGTTTTCAGCGATGGTGATGTCTTCGATATCACGCGGGCCCAGCGCGAGGACGTGAAAAATAACCATCGCGCTTTCGGTGTTGGGGAGCACTTCTGCATGGGCTCGCATCTGGCGCGGTTGGAGCTGAAGGTAATCTTCGAGGAGATTCTCCTGCACATCCGCAATCCTCGCCTGAAAGGCGACATCAACTGGCTGCGTTCCAATTTTATTCATGGTATTAAAAAGATGCCGATTGAGTTTGATGTGATGTGAGTTACTCTAATCCGCACCACCAAACAGAAAATCGATGGACGGGATCAACCATGCGAGCGGTGATTGTATCAAGGTTCCACACGCCCTTTTTGTTGGCGATCACCCTGATGCTATTTGCGTGCGGTGGCGGTGGCGGTGATGCGTCGACCACTGTCGACCCGCTGCCCGCCCCGGAACCGCTCAGCGATAACGAGGCGGCCCGTTTCCTGAGCCAGGCAAGCTTCGGACCTGATGTCGATTCGATTGATCAACTGGTAACGCTTGGCCTGGAAGGCTGGCTGCTGGACCAGTTTCAGAAACCTGCCTCCCTCCATCTGGACTTTGTGCTTGCGGGCTTTCCGGCGGATGGTAATTTTCTGCAGGACAATGGGGCCCCGCTGCCGGAGGTGGTCTTTCTTCCTTCGGACTCATTTTGGAAAACTGCCATAGAGGCTGAAGATCAACTGCGCCAGCGCATGGCCTATGCGCTCTCCCAGATTCTGGTAGTGTCCGCCGAGAGTGACCTCGCCGGCGCGCCACAGACTGTAGCCCACTATATGGACGTTCTGACAGCAGGTGCTTTTGGCAACTACCGGGACTTGTTGCGGAATGTGACCTATTCCCCCGCCTTGGCGATTTATCTCACCTATCTGAGAAATGAAAAAGCGGACCAGACTACAGGCCGAGTGCCGGATGAAAACTATGCGCGGGAATTGATGCAGCTATTCACCCTTGGGCTGGTTGAGCTTAACTCCGACGGTACGCCGACCAAAAAACCCGATGGTAGCCAGGTGGAACTCTTCGATAATTCAGACATCACCGGCCTGGCCAAGGTGTTCACGGGGCTGAGTTTTTCCGGGACAGGCTTCCGGACGCCCGTACGTTTCCTGCCCCTGCCCGCCTTTTACACGCCGCTCACAATGTTTGATGACTTTCATTCGACAGAAGCAAAGAATTTCCTCGGTGTGAGTGTTCCCGCCAATACGGGCGGTGAGCAGACTATTGAATTGGCGCTCGATGCGATCTTTGCGCATCCCAATGTGGGACCCTTTGTGAGCCGTCAACTGATCCAGCGTTTTGTCACCAGCGCGCCAACGCCGGACTATGTGCGACGCGTGGCCGCCGCGTTTGACAGCGGCGACTTTGTACTACCCTCGGGAACACTTGTCGGAAGTAGTGAGCGCGGCGACCTCAGCGCAGTGATAGCCGCAATTTTATTTGATCCGGAAGCGCGCGATGTCGCGCCCAGGGAAAATCCACAATTCGGTAAGTTGCGTGAACCGGTACTGCGCTTCACCCATTGGGCTCGTGCCTTTAACGTCAATAGCGCCGATGCGAGCAATGAACCTGCGCTACACAATGCCAATCGCCCTGATTTGCTAGGACAACATCCCCTCCGTTCACCCTCTGTATTCAATTTTTATCGGCCGGGATACATCGCACCGGGCACCGAGACGGGAATGGCAGGCCTGACCGCGCCAGAGCTGCAGATAACGAATGCCAGCAGTATCGTGGGCTACGCCAATTTTATGACGCTCTATGCCCTGGGTCTTGCACCCCGGAGTGATGGCGACGCTCCCGCTGCATTTGTGCCTGACTACTCTACGCAGGCCGCGTTGGCAGCCGACGCAGATGCGTTGCTGGATAATCTCGACCAGCTATTAACTCACGGTACTCTGCGGGTCGAGACGCGAACCCGTATCACACAATTGCTTGCGTCGCTGGGCAGTACAACGGAGGCGGATCTGGTAAGACGTGCCCAGATTGCAAGCGTGTTGGTGATGACATCACCCGAATACATCGTGCTCCGTTGAGCGAAGCAAACGGGGGACATCCAATATGCAAACTCGAAGACGCTTTCTGACATCCTCCGTCGTTCTGCCCGTGATGATGACGGGAGGTTCGATGTTAGGCACTTTCGCCGGCCTTAATGCACACGCTATCGACAGTTCAGGCTACCGGGCACTGGTGTGTGTTTTTCTGTTTGGCGGGATGGACTGCCACGACACAGTTTTGCCCTTTGATCAGTCCTCCTACACCGACTATAGTCAGATTCGCACCTCCCTGCTGGCGTCTTATGCGGCGCAGCCCGGTGGCTCCAGTCGTGCCCGGGAGGCCCTGCTTCACCTTGAACCTGCCACGGCAAGGTTTGGCTCGCGACAATTTGCACTGCCGCCGCAGATGCGTGGACTACACCAGCTCTTTGTTCAGGGCAGGGCGGCCATCGTCGGTAATGTGGGCCCCCTCGTTGAGCCAACCAGTCGAACAGGTTTTGGCAACGGTACTGTGCCGCTGCCAGCGCGGCTATTTTCCCACAACGACCAGCAGTCGACATGGATGTCATTTGCTCCTGAGGGTTCCCAATTAGGCTGGGGCGGCCGTTTTGGTGATGTGGCGGTACAAAGTGGCGCCAATACCGATACCATTTTTTCGCAGATTTCGCTGGCGGGGAATTCGGTATTTTTGAACGGCAACCTGGTTTCCCCCTACCAGATTGGTACCGATGGCGTTCCCTCCATTCGACTGATTGATGCTGCCGGGAGCACCCTTGGGTCTGCTGTGCGGGATCACTTTGTTTCGGCGGGATCCAACCGCAGCAATCTGTTTGAGCGCGATTTTGTCAATCTCAGTAAGGCCTCACTGGATGCCAACGATATCCTTGATCGGGCGCTCCAGGCCGGCGCGGTAATCTCGACGCCATTTCCCGCGAGCGGGCTCGGCGCACAACTACGCGCGGTTGCGCAGACACTGGCCGTGCGAGAAACACTTGGGGCATCCAGACAGGTATTCTTTGTCGGCATCGGTGGCTTTGATACACACTCAGACCAGGCCGCGAATTTGCCAACACTTCAGCAGGATATCGGTGACTCTATTGCCGCGTTCTACGCTGCCACGGAAGAGTTGGATATCGCCGACCGGGTGACCACGTTCACAGCGGCCGATTTTGGCCGCACGCTAACGGTCAACGGTGATGGCACTGACCACGGCTGGGGTTCACATCACTTTGTAGTCGGTGGCGCTGTCAAGGGAGGTGACATTTATGGAGACATTCCTGTAGCGCGACTGGGACACGGACAGGACGCCGGCAATGGAAGGCTCATTCCGTCAGTTTCGGTAGAGCAATTCGCAGCGCCTTTAGGTAACTGGTTCGGCTTGACTCAGGATGAATTGCATATGGCCCTGCCTCGATTGGCAAACTTCCAAGACGGCCCACTCACTTTCATCTAGGCAAATGGGAATTGGCGAAGCCCGGTAGCTGCAGACGGGACTGCGACGTCTATTTTTGTGCTGTCGCCTTCCTGCAGGCTGTTGGGCTGGCTGTAGAAAAAGGTAAGCGCGAAGTGATTATTACCTGCCGGACATTATCATGCGGTACCCATAGCGCTTGGTAACTACCAGTGACCAGCGCACCACCATTTCAAAAGCCGTAGAAATTATTTTTTGCCAGGTTCAATTTCTGGTGAGCAGGAAGGTGATTGCCTCGCTCAGTGCGTCACATTCCACTTGAATCGTTTTCTTCGTTTTAACATTGCGCGGATTGATTTCATCCACCATGCCGCGCAGTGTGGCAAACAGCAGATGACGGGCTATATCGCTCTGCCGCGGCTCCTGGATTTCGTCTTCAAATAGCTCATCCCAAAGTTGCGACGTTTTTTTCGCCCAGCGCGAGAGTTGTTTCTGCCCGTTAATACTGGAAGAGTTGTCCTTGCCGGCATTGCGCAATATGGCAATGCTCACCCGATATTCCTTCTTGCTGACCAGTGCCCAGACCACATCAATAAGCTGTCTTACCCGGTGTTGCAGGTTATCGCCCTGCAGTGAAGTAGCCTCCAGCGTCGCGGCGAAGTCGTCAAAAATGTGATCGATAACCGCCTGTAACAAGCCGTCCTTGTCGCCAAAATGGTACTGCAGCACGCCCCAGCTGACGCCGGCTTCCTCGGCGATGCGATTGGTATGCGCGGCGTGGAAGCCGTCCCTATAAATACAGTCTATAGCGGCTTGTATCACCTTTTCCCGTGTGACTTCGCGCTTGGTCGGTTTCTCGTTTTTTGTCATTGCCAAATCCGGGAGATTGGAATACGTAACATTATACTGAACTATAAAATAGTTGTAACTATAAAAAAATGCTTATATATTGAGCTGTACCATCCTCGACAGATCACCATTGGTGCAGCCAATGAGCAACAATAACTTACTGCGGTTTAGTCGGTTACAGCTGGCGCAACTGGGCCGGGAATACATGCTCTGCGCGCAGTTCAACAGCCGCACGGGCTACGCTGCCTTGCGCATCAACCACGGCGATGAATCCTACAAGGATGTCGCCATCGCCAACTGGATGGGCGCAAGTCCGGTCTACACGCGGCGTATGCAGAAAGCGATGGGCTTTGCCGGTGGCACGGACGTGGCCACCATTTTCAAAGGGCTACAGCTGGAGTGCGGCTTTACCCACCAGTATTTCGATGTGCACTTTGAAGTGGTGGCCGCCGATAGGGGTCGCTTCTGGCTCAATAGCTGTGGTGCCCTGCTGGAGACTGAACCGCGCGGTGCGGACGCTGTGAAGGTCATGTGCCACGATATCGAGGATCCTACCTTCAATGCCACGGCAATCGCGACCAACCCCCATGCCCGGATGGTGCCGGTGCATAGGCCACCGCGAGTGCCGTCCAACCGTGTACCGCACTGTGAATGGACGGTGTTTATTGACCCTGATGGGCTTGCAGTGACGGAACCTGATATCACCCGATTGCTGAGTAGCACCCGGCTTGCCGCGGTCGCCATCGAACGTCCGGTGGGTGCCGAGTCCGGTGGTATGGAGGACTATTCAGGCCCGGTGTATGAACAGCTACAGTTGGAACAACTGTCCCATGCCGCCCTCGTGGTCGTCTGCAGTGAGCTGGCGGTCCAGGTACATCTGCTGATCGCCGGCCTGATGCTGTCAGTCGCGCAGCGCTACGGTAACGCAGCGGCACACGCTATCGGTGAGTTCCAGATGACAGGCAGTTGTTGGGTGGTCAGCCATCGCCTGAGTCAGTGGCTGGGCTGCAAGGGTTCCGGGATCGATGGCATTTTCGCTGTGCTGAATATTCATCCTGCGTTTCAGCCCCGCGAGTACAGCGCGATAAAACTGACCAAACTGGATGAGAGCCGTGGTCTGTTTGAATTGCTCGACTGCCCGGCCGGCGCGGAGGAGATGCCCTACGGCTGGCATGCCCTGCTGGCGCGGGACAGGTGCGGTGGACTGGATGGCCTTGTCAAAGGCGTAGACCCGCGTGCGCGCATTGTGCGCAGCGCTAAAAGTTCGCTGGCCTGGGAAATAATCATCGACGAGATCGTTGAAACCCAGGAGGAACCCCTGTCAGTACAGATCGCCAAGGGGACGGTGCTCTACCAAACCCGTCTGCAGGACCACATTCAATTACTGCAGGTGACTTAACGTCCCACGCTACTCCCTACGCCACCCCCCACATCAAAACGTTTGGCAAACGCCTCGATGCGTTTTTTCTTGTCGTCGATGCTGGACAATGCAGTGCGCCCGTCGGCGTTCAGGAAGTTACAGCCGTTGACCATGGTCACACCTGCCGCAGCCAGTCGTTCATGGGTGCCGTCACCGGGGTTTTTAACGCCGGTCCAGATGTCAAAGGGCCTATCAGCACAGCCCTGTTCTTCGCGGATACCGTTGAGTGTCTCCAGCAGCGGGTAGACCTCACCCTCCTCGTGCGAGGTGGCCATCCAGCCATCAAAGCGGCAGGCCCGGCGCATGGCCGCCGGCGCATAGCCGCCAATCATGATAGGCAGTGGTTTACGGGTGCCTGGTGACATCATGACCGGGGGAATGTCGTAGTAGGTGCCGTGGTATTCCATCATTTCTCCCGACAGCAGTTGCGGAATGAGCTCGAGCATTTCGTCCGCCCGCTTGCCGCGCGTATGGAAGTCCTGTCCTGTCATGTCGAACTCTGCTTTCTGCCAGCCCACGCCCGCCCCGAGTGTGACCCTGTCGTGCGACAGGAATGCTGCGGTAGACAGGGCTTTTGCCACGCTCAGGGGATCGCGCAGGGGCAGTATGTAAATGGTGGACAGGAAATGTAAGCGCGTAGTTGCCTGGGCAAGGGCTGCCGTGACCACCCAGGGGTCCGGCCAGTGCGTCTGCGGGTTCCAGAAAACATTGCCGCTGTCGCGGTAGAGGTATTCGTCCACCTGCTCCTTGGTCGTTACCAGGTGATCACCGTAGGACACACCGTGAAATCCAAGGTTTTCGCAAAACCTCGCGAGTTCAACCATCTGGTCCATTTCTACGAAGGCGAGTGATTGCCAGAACTTCATGTGTTGCTCCAATTATAGTTGCAACTATATAATAACTTGGCTATGGTGACGTTCATAGTAGGTTTGCCACATTTTCCAATCTGAATTTTGCGAGGGTATCTGGATGTCTGCGTATAGCCGGGAAGAAATGGAAGAAATGATGCGCCGTTGGCTGGCGGTGAATGACAGGGCCGAGAAGGAGGGTAATTGGCGCCACCTGGCGGACTGCTACTCCGAGGATTGCCTCTACGGTTGGGATACGCCCAATGGCAAGTATGAGTTCAGGGGACGCGAAACCATCCGCGAGACCTGTGTCGGCGCCGCCATGGATCCTTACAAGGGCTGGACCTATCCCTATGACAAGGTAGTCATCGACGAGACCCGCGGCGCCGTCATGGCAACCTGGTGGCAGACGCCGCCTGGTGCTCCGGTGCGTGAGGACGGCACGCCGATGAAGGTTATCGGTGCCTCCTATTTCAAATACGGCGGCAATTACCAGTGGTGTGAGCAGTTGGACCTGTACGATTACACCAACATCACCAACCTGATTAAAGAGTGTGTGGAGAAAGGGATTCTGAAACAAATGCCCGTGATGTCGAGCCAACAGGTTACCGGTGGAGTAAAGCAATGAGCGAGCGAGCTGCAGTGGCGTTAGCGACGCCGCCGAAGGTCAGCGGTGAAAAACCGGGCATAGGGCATATGGAAGAATTCGGCGTTAACTTCGCCCGCTTCCTGATGCGCTGCAACGCCGAGTGCGGCGAGCTGGCAGAATTCAATATGGGTGGCCAGCAGACCGTGCTGATGAGTGGCCCCGAGGCGCAGGAGGCTTTCCTCAAAACCCTGGACCTGAAGCTCAGCCGCGCGGCAGCCTATCAGGCCACCGTTCCGGTGTTCGGCAAAGGTGTCATCTTCGATGCGCCTCCCGACAAGATGAAAACCCAGTTGAAGATCCAGGTAGACGCGCTGCGTTACCAGAATATGAAGCACTACTCGGCGGTGATCTCACAGGAAGTCGAGGATTGGGTGGCCGGCTGGGGCGATGAGGGTGTATTGGATTTTCTTGAAGAATTCCTGCGGCTGACCCTGCACACCGCGACCCACTGCCTGTTGGGCAAGGACTTCCGCAATAAGTTGACGGAAGAATTCAGGCAACTTTATCACGCACTGGAAAAAGGCCTGCAGGCGATCGCATTTGTCGATCCCTATATGCAGCAACCGGTGTTCGCGGCGCGCGACAAGGCCCTGCTGCGACTGCAGGAACTGATCGGCGGTATTATCGCCGAGCGCCGTGCCAACAGTGGTAGTGAGTACGGTGACGCGCTGGAAACCTTTATGGCCGGCACCTACGCCGATGGCAGCAACCTGACGGACAATGAGATCACTGGCCTGGTGATTGCGACCATGTTCGCCGGGCATCACACCAGCTCTGGCACCGCCACCTGGACGCTGACCGAGCTGGCCCGCCAGAAATCCTACGGCGCCGAGGTACTGCAGGAGCTGCAGGAGTTGTTCAAAGATGGCGCGCCGATCACGTTTGAATCCCTGCGGGAAATACCCAAACTGGAGCGTTTCATAGAAGAGGTGCTACGCATCCATCCGCCGTTGATCCTGCTGATGCGCCGCGTGATCGAGGATATTGATTACAACGGCACCCTGATCGCGGCCGGCAAAACAGTGGCGATTTCCACTTATGGCTCGCACCGAAATACAGATTATTTCCCGGATCCGGAGCGCTTCGATCCGCACCGTCCGAAACCCGACACGCTGTTTGCCTACATCCCCTTCGGCGGTGGCCCACACAAGTGCGCCGGGAATGCGTTTGCCATGATGCAGTTGAAGGCGATATTTGCCGCGCTGCTGCCGCGCTACGAATTTGCGCTGGTCGATCCGGATGACACCTACCAGGATGATTTCTCTGCGATGGTGCTAAAGCCCAGCGGACCGTGCCGCTTGCGCTACAAGAAGCGCCAGTAACATCGGAGCGCATGTCCATGAAGATAAAAATCGATTTAGCACTGTGCCAGGGGCATAGCGTTTGCCTGGGCGAGGCGCCCGAGGTGTTTGATGTGATCGAACAGGCTGATGGCTACCCGCACGTCAAGGTACTACTGGAGAATCCGCCGGAGGCACTGCGCGAGAAGGTGATGAAAGCCGCCCGCTTTTGCCCCAACAATGTCATCACGGTACTGGAAGACTAGTCGGTATTGTTATGAAAATCCTTATCACCGGCGGGACCGGCTTTGTAGGTTCGCATGTCTGCAGGCAACTGATGGCTGCAGGTCATGCGGTGCAATTGCTGGTGCGCGATCAGGACAAAGCGCAGACGTACTACAAGCAGTTGGGTGAGGGTGTGCCGGAATTGGTCGTTGGCGATGTAACCGAAGTCGGTTCGGTCAAAGCGGCTCTGGCGGAGTGTGATGGCGTAGTGCATGCGGCAGCCGGTATGCCAATGCAGATAGGATCGGTGGAGCAGATGTTTGCGGTGAACGTCGGTGGCGTAAAAAATGTCGTGGGCAGCGCCCTGGCACTGGGTATCGATCGCATTGTGTGCATTTCGAGCATCACTGCGATTTTCAATACCGATGCGACCAAGGTCACTGCTGATGCTCCGCCGGCAAACTCTAAAATGCCCTATGGTCAGAGCAAGGTTGAGGCAGAGATCTACCTGCGCGCGCTGCAGGCGCAGGGTGCACCTATTGCGATTGTCTATCCCGGCGGGATTATCGGCCCGGATGATCCCGGCTTTTCCGATTCATTCAAAGCGTTAAAACACCGCATCGAAAATGGCTTCCGGATTTTTGGTGATGGTGGAATGCAATTCATTGATGTGCGTGATCTCGCTGCCCTGATTTGCTCCCTCGTCTTAAGCGGTGGGTCCGGGCGGTTTCTGCTGCCCGGGGTTTATTGCCCGTGGACTGAGCAGGCCGATATCATTGAAGCCGTCTCCGGTTGCCAGTTGCAACGCATTCCCGCGCAGGGGTGGAAGCTGCGCCTGATCGGTCGAGTCACGGATTTGATAAGACACTTCAAGGTCGTTGCTACACCCATCTCGGCCGAGACCATGCGCTATGCCACGCTGTGGCCCAATATCAACAACACGGATGAACTCGCCCGACGCGGCCTGGGCTTGCGCAGCACACGCGAAACGTTCGCTGATGCCATCACCTGGATGGTACAGGCGGGTCACCTGGAGGCAAGCCGCTGCCCGAGGATTGTGGTAGGTGAATAACGCGCCGGAACTACAGGGTAAGCCTTTCTATTTTGATGACTGTGTCATCGGTGCCGAGCATGCTGCCGCGTCCCATGAGGTCACTGCAGAAGCCATTATTCAATTCGCCACGACGTGGGACCCACAGCCCTGGCACATTGATGCAGAGATCGCCCGCGCCTCCCACTTTGGTGGTCTCACCGCGTGCTCAGCGCATATTTTTTCCATATTCTGTATCACCAGCCAGCGCTGGCAGAGTGGCGTAGTGCAGCAGGCGATTGCGGGGCTGGGCTTCGATGAAATGCGCATGCATAAGCCGGTTTATGCGGGCGACACGCTGCGCTGCGTGTCGATTGTCAATTTGGCCAGGCCATCGGCGAGCAAGCCTGATCGCGGCATTGTCATCTACCATACACAGCTTATAAACCAGAATAACGAGGTGGTGTTCAGTATCAAGGCATCCACCATGATGGCCAGGGATCCGGCAAAGCAATGAGGTCTTTCACCATGAATGCATTACATAATAAACGTACACAAAGCAAAGTGGTCCTTGCTACGGTGCTCGCCACGGCATTGATCGAGTCCAGCTTCCCTGTAGTGGTAGTGGCCGCAGATGTGTTGGAGGAGGTGATCGTGACGGCGCGGAAACGCGAGGAGAGCCTGCAGGAAGCGCCGGTAGCCGTATCAGTGATGACTGGCAAAGCCCTGGAGGAGTCGGGTATGCGCGATATTATTAAACTGGCGGAAGTGGTGCCCAATCTTAACTTCAACACTGGCGGCGCCGGCGGCGCGGCAGCACCCAATATTCGCGGCGTGGGCGCGCGTAATAATGGCGCCAACTTCGACAGCGGGGTCGCTATTTACCTCGACGGCGTGTATGTCTCGCGTGCCGACGGCGCCATCCTCGACAACGTGGATATCCAGAGCGTGCAGGTAGTGCGCGGACCGCAGGGCACGTTGTTCGGAAAAAATGCTACCGGCGGTGCGATCATCTACGCCACCAATAAACCCACTGAGGTGTTCGAGGGGAACGTGGAAGTCGAAGCCGGCAATTATGGCCGGCAGGATGGCAAGGTTACGGTTAACGTGCCACTGGTTGCCGATACTCTGTATTCGCGTGCCTCTGTTTTCAGCACGCAACGCGATGGCTACGTCGAGGATGTGGTTAGCGGCGATGACTTTGGCAACGTGGACCGTTGGGGCGGTCAGGCGCAGTTGCGCTGGCTGGCGAGTGACCGCCTGCTGGTTGATCTCAACAGCATGTACGGCAAGGTGGATCAAACAACACAGGGCTGGCAGTGCCGGCCTGCCACGGGTGTCCCCGGATCCGGTTGGCTGAGTGGCCTGCAGGACGCGCTGATTGTTTTTCCCTCCACAGGAAAAACCTTCATGGAGCACTGCGAGGACGCTGCGGCCCTCGATAAGGACGAAGTCTATACCCCGTGGTCCGACGATCTACCCCCCAAATATGAAGCCGAAACCAAGTCGGTAGCTGCGACGGCCGAATGGGAAATCAACGATATCCTGAGCCTCAAGAGTATTACGGCCTGGCGCAATATCGAAGCGGGCGAGGCGAACGACGTATTCGGCATCGACATTCCCTTTCAGACCCGTACCAACTTCGGGCGCGAGCTGGCCGAAAACCGGAACACCGACTGGACCAGTGAGGAACTGCAACTTAACGGTTCGGCGTTCGAGGAGGAAGTCGATTATGTGGTCGGTCTGTTCGCGTCCCAGGAAAAAACGGACGCCGGCACTAACGTGGGTGTCTCAGGGCCATTCTTTGGTGCGCTCTTCGATCCCAATACCGCGTTTTATCTCGCGCAGGCAACCGAATTGCAGACAGATAATGTCTCCTATGCCGCGTTCAGCCAGGCGGACTGGAGTATCACCGAGGCATGGCGGCTGAGCCTGGGTATTCGTTACACCTGGGAGGAGCGTGAGCTACAGCGAACGACCTCCAATCCCGACCTGGCGACCTTGTCGACGGGCACCCCGGCACAAAGCGTTATTCCTGGCACGATTTATAGCTTCCCCGACGGCTCGGACAGCTTCAATCCCGACCACAGTTATGTGCTGTTGGATGACCAGACCAAGAAGATCGACAACGACGACTGGAACCCCATGGGCAGTATCCAGTATCTGTTTGATAACGGTGAATACCTCGAAAACGGCAACGCCTACTTCACAATCGCCACTGGTTTTCTATCGGGGGGTATGTCCGAAGGCCTGGATTTCCTGACTGGCCAGCTTGCCGAATACAAGCCGGAACAGGCCACCAACTACGAGATCGGCGTCAAGGCGGATGCCTTGGAGAGCACGCTGCGCCTGAACACCGCGCTATTTTACACGCAGTACGATGACCGCCAGTTGGTAGGCATCGGCGTCAATCCCACCAACGGCACCATTGCTTCGGTTACCAACAACGCGGCGAAATCCACTATTGCCGGGATCGAGGTCGAGGCGTTGTGGCTTCCCGTGACCAATCTCGAAATCACGTTCAATACCGCATTTAACCACGGCAATATCGAGGAATTTGAGGACCTGACAGTGGCCGTTGTCGGAGAACTGCCTGCCCAGGATTGCGTGCCAGTGGAAATTGGCCCAGGCAGGATCGTCGATGGCTGTACTGTCGACCGCAGCGATGAAGACCTGCCAGGCCTGCCAACGCAGGTGTATTATCTCGCGGCGCAATACCTTGTTGAGTCGGGTTACGGTTCTTTCACACCGCGTGTCGACGTGACCTACAAAAAGGACATCAACGGATGTCTGGACTATGCGAGCTGCCAGTGGCAGAACGGTAAGGGGACGGAGTTCGATATCTACTCCCTCAACGCGCGTCTCACCTGGCTATCCCAGGACCAGAAAATCCGTGTAACGGCTTACGGCAACAACCTCACGGACAACCAGGCCAATTCGGCCAGTCTTCCGCTGATTGGCGCTACCGAATCGTGGGCGGTAGCCTGGAGCGATCCGTTCACTTACGGCATTGAGCTGGCCTACACCTGGTAGCTTCTGGGACAACCCCGGCTGCGCCAGCGCCTATTAAAATCTGGCGGACTTCATCAGTGCGGTGGCAACACTGGTGCAGGAGCGGCTTGCGGGCATGGCGACTGCAACGATGAACCACAGGCCTGAAGCGCTGCGTGCTGCGCCTGCTCTTGCAGACGATGAACAGTGGCCAATAACTCGCGATGTACCGGCAGTCGCCCAGACTGTAATTGTTCCTTTGCCACCGTCAGGTAGGGCAGGGCTTCCTCCGACTTTCCGGCCAGCACAAGTAACTCGGCAATCTCCACCTGCCACTGCGGTGTGGCCCTCAGCCTCTGGTCCAATCCTGCCATGCGCTCCATGGCGCCCTGAAAATTCCCGCGGTTCCTTTCCAGTTCTATCGCGTAGCGTTCTAGGGATATAAGTGGGCCGAGTTGCGCCATGCGGGCATCCAGCAGGGCAAGGGCTTCAGCGACACCACGATCGGGCAACCCGGCCATAAGTCGCGCGGTGGCAAGATAGTAACCAGGATCGAGCGAGTTACTGAGGGAGATGAGATTTTCATAATCGGCAAGTGCCTGCCGGTTCTCACCGGTATCACGCAACAGTCGGGCTCGGTATTCGAGTGTCGCACGATGCAGGGGATAGGCTTGCAGATAGCGATCAAAATACGGTCGAGCTGATGCGTAATCACCGGTTTGATAGAGCACTAGCCCGTGCGTAAAGGCAGCCTCCACCGGATCACCTACAGTTTCGGCTGCCCGGATATCAGCCAGCGCGAGTTCTGGCTGGTTGTTCTCGACGAACGCCAAGGAGCGCTCCAGGCGCAGTTCTTGCCTAGCCGGGTCGTTCTCAATTTTCTGGCTGAGTACCTGAATACGATTGTTCACAGCAGCGTCGGCCCATGCGGTGCCGCCACATGACAGGCACTGGGCGATCAATAAGACCAAACGCGGTAAAAGGTGACGCTTCATAGGCTTGAATAATCGGGGGAGCCAATGGCTGACATCCCCCGGCAGCGGGCGCTCAACGCGTTATGACAAACGAGTCCAGTACAGCGCCATTAACATCCACAAAGCTCGCCTCCAGACGGTTGGCGTCAAGATCGATGACCACTGAGCCTATTTCCAACTGGCTGAAGAAGTGTGCCGGATGGGGGAAGCCCGCGCTAAGCGTTGTGGCCTGGCCACCGTTACCCGCGACGGTATACACCACTTTGTCATCGGTGCCATTGCGGCTGATCTGGGTATAGGCTTCAATCCCCTGGCCACTGGCGGGGACGTTGAGGTCATTGAGCTCCGCCATGGTTGCCGGGTTGAAAGTAGCAGACAAACCAGTGTGCCCTTTGATGTAGTAGGAGCGTTCATAAATATGACTGTGGCCACTGTAGGCCAGATCGACGCCGTACTGCTCGAATACCGGAGTGAACTCCTCACGAATGGCGAATATCGGTTTATCGACCATGCCGAGTGGAACGTCGGAATTGTGACTGCCCTTGGTGTAGGGCGGGTGGTGGAATATCACAATGGTCCAGTCCTGGCTGTTGGCCATCAGGTCATCTTGCAACCACTGCAACATGGCGGCGCGACTAGCGGTGTCGCGTATGGCCACTTGTGAATCCAGGCTAACGATGTGCACATTGGCATAGTCGAATGAATAGTACTGCTCGGTACCGCTGGGCAGGCCACCGACCTCACCGTTTGTGGGCAGCGTAAAGATGTTCAGGTATGGCATGGGACTGTCGGGTGCCGGGTCGGGTCCACCGGAGGAGCCATCTCCCAGTATTGAATATGCATTGGTGTTCGCGCTGATGGATGCGCCAGATCTCCCCATCTCGTGGTTGCCGATGACGGGCCACAAGGGTGTGGTGGCCAGAATCTCCGGGTACACGTCAAATATCGCCCACTGATGTTCCAGGTCGGTGCCCTGGTTATACGCGTTGTCCCCCAGCATGAGGAACAGGTCGGCGGGCTCATCTCCGTGATTGTTCACAAAGGTCATAAACCCATCGCGCACCTCACCCGCTGCGGGCGAACCTAAGGATGCAGTGCCAGAATCCCCTACGATCCAGATCCGGGTGTTGCCGTCCGCAGGCACATTGCCTGGGGCCGGGGCGGTGTGGAAACTCTTCGACGTATCCGCGACACCGGCTCCCCCCACCGAGTAGTAATAGGTAGTATCCGCTTCCAAATTGGACAGCAGCACTTCGCTGTGGCCAGTAGCCGTGACTGTGGCCATGGTCTTGCTGGTCTGCAGAAGGGCGGCCATGTCGGTGCCGAAGCAGACATTGTTCGCCTCAGCACCACCGCCCAAGTTGCCGCGCCACTTGATGATAACCCTGTCCGAGCCAAGCTGTTGCAGAAATAGGCGCTCTGGCTGAATGTCCGTGCCAACACAGGTGGCATTGGGGTCAACACATTCCGGGAGACTACAGTAAGCAACACATTGCCTGGCATCAAGCACCGTGATCGTCCCATCGCCATCAATATCCCGGATGTCACCCGGGGCTACAGGCGTGCCCTTGGCGAGGTTTATCGCCGTGATATCGTTCATATTAACGTCGCGGTTACCATCCGCATCACACAACAGGGGCACTGGCCCGCCGCACTGTGAGTAGGAGTAACTACTTAAAGTAAGCATCGCTAGCGCAATTAGGATTTGTAGATGCCGCATGAGCTTTCTCCGGAGGCTTGGTTCACCCGCGACTACACAGGTTTACATTATTGAGTAATCTTTATTTACTGCACTCGATGCTATACGGATTAACGTCTTTTCAGTGTTAGCCAGCCAAACAATGCTGCTATCAACAGAAATGCTGTCCCTGGTACCGGGACCCCCGTAACACTAGCGGGCGCCGCAGACGTTGCCGATAGGGGGGCTCCAAACGCATCGGCCAGCACTGGCCCAGACAACACTGAGAGCTGAGTCACTGCCCCCATCGCAAGGTTAGTGACAGTGAAACTCAGGGTGGCCAATGTGAATGTACCCGGTTGAAGCGTATCAAGCCCAAGAGCAGAGAGCAGACTGACCTCAGCGACATTGATTGCGTTACCCAAATTGCCTGAGCTGGCATTAAGCGCTTGCGAAAGAGCAATGTTCCCCAGGAAATTCCCCAGGCTGTAGCTGTTAAAAGACAACGCGCCAGGATCAAACCCAACTGAAATATCAAATGCACCCAGCGAGGCAGGACCAAAGTTTCCCAGCCCGCTGATGACCAGATCGAATGAAATCGAATCGCCAGTAGTGGCATACGTTGATCCTGGCTCCAGCCCAATGTGCGCAGCGTGCGCCAGGGGGGCCTTGATAAAACCCGTGAGTAGCAGAATATAGAGATACCGCTTGAATGCGATGGCATTGCGCATACTGCTTACCCTCCTTTTTTTATACTCGGGGTCCGGTGTCTACAAAGACCGCACCGCCTACGCCAGCAGCGAATAAGACCTGATTAAATTTTGGAGCATATACTGTGCCATAAGCTGAGAAATGAGTGTTTAGGCGCGGTTAGGCACTCTGGGGCGCAGGGTTCAGCACAAGAATGTAAAAAAAGCTGACACCAATACTCGGTCCCTCGGTCATCGTCATGCTGATTTTAATCTAGCGCGGTCGTTTTTCGTCAATGCACCGCCGTTTCGTGGACACGCGAAACAGAGTAATACACTACGACTAGTAAGGCTCGTTGTATAGCCTGATGCGGAAATAATTATTTATTATAGCTACAGCTATAAAAATATTGCGACAAACGCGTCACTCTGGCAAAATGAACCGCGTTCGAGCCATTACCTATCGGTGTGTTACCGCCAGAAATACGGCGAGAAACTCACACCAAGGGAACACACCATGTACAAGCTCGAACTGAACACTCTAGCCGATCGCCATCTCAGCCGCATCCTCGAGCTGCAGGCACAGAACAACGGCGATACGATCTTTTTGATTAACGATGAGCAGCGCATCAGTTTTGCCGACGCCGAGGAGCGCAGTAATCGCCTGGCCAGCGGTTTCCAGGCGCTGGGTGTCGGCAGGGGCGACCGGGTCTGCTTTTTTATGGGCAACCTGCCGGAGATGGTGCTGATGTGCCTGGCGCTGAACAAGCTCGGCGCAATCTGGGTACCCATCTGTACTGACTACAAGGGCGAGTGGTTGCTACAGACCATCCAGCGCAGCCAACCCGCACTGCTGGTGACTGATCGTGAGCACAGCCAGCGACTTGGCGAAGTACTTGATCAGCTTTCCTCGCTGCCTGTTATCGCGCTGGGTGGCAGCGACACAGGCCTGCCCGATTCGATTGATTACCAGCGCGTGCTGGACCACCCACCGTTTCAGGCAGACTACAGTCAACACCACTACAGTGATACCTGTGCCATTCTGTGGACGTCGGGCACCACCGGACGCTCCAAGGGCGTCATGCAGGCACATAACAACTGGATACGCTCGACGCTGCTGGGCGCTGGCATGATGTACCACTCCCGCCCCGGCGACATCATCTACTGTGCGTTACCCCTGTATAACTCCGGTGCCTGGCTAACCTGCATCTTGCGAGCACTGATGACCGGTATCGGGTGTGTGGTTGAACAGAAATTTTCCGCCAGCCGCTTTATGGACCGGATCAAACATTTTAATGCGACCCAGACGTTTGCCGTTGGCGCCATGAGCGTATTCCTGATGAATACGCCTGAGCGTGACGATGATGCCGACACCCCACTGCGCGAAGCGTGCCTGGCGCCAATACCACCGGATAAGTGGCAGGCCTTTGAGCGCCGCTTCGGCGTCAGGCTGCTCAGGTCGGGCATGGGCCAAAGCGAATGCCTGCTGACCCTGAACCAGGAACACTGCGACCCGTCTATCGATATCCCGGTCTATGCGCTGGGTTACCCGCCGCCGGATGCCGACGTTCGCCTGTTCGACGACAACGGTACGGAAGTCCCCGACGGCCAGCCCGGCGAAATCTGTGTGCGGCCACTGGCCCCGCACATCCTGTTCAACGGCTATTTTGACGATCCGCAGGCGACCAGCGATGCCTACCGAGGTGACTGGTTCCTGACCGGTGACCTGGCCCGCAAGGACCCGCAAACCGGCGCGTACTTTTTTGTCGATCGCAAGAAGGACGCGGTGCGCTTCGCGGGACGCAATATCTCAACCCTGGAGGTGGAGAGTGTCGCGTTGCGTCATCCGCGCGTGAAGGAGGCCGCCGCGTTCGGGATTGCCAGTGACCAGCTTTCCAGCGAAGACGAACTGAAAATCAACGTGGTGCTGAAGGAGGGAGAGAAACTGAGTCCGGAGGCGCTGTGCGAGTTTATTAACCAGAATGCGCCGCACTATTTCGTGCCCCGCTTTCTGGAGTTTGTCGACGCGCTGCCTTACACCCCGACCAATAAGGTCCAGAAGTTTACCCTGCGGGAAGCAGGCATTACTGAGCGGACCTGGGACCGCAACACATCGGGCTTTACCGTTCAGAAGTGATCAGCGGCGGCCACGGGAGCGAAGAAAACTATGCACTATAAACGCGTGATGCTGACCCGCTTCGGCGGGCCGGAAGAATTGCAGGTGGAGACGGTCGATGGATTACCGGAGCCGGCGCCGGGCGAGGTCCGGGTCAGGGTGCTGGCGGCGGGCACCGGCTTCACCGACACCATCATTCGCAAGGGGCAGTATGTGGATGTGAAGGATAAACCGCCGTTTATCCCAGGCTACGACTGGTTTGGCGTCATCGATAAACTTGGCAGCGGAGTCAGCGACCTTGTCGTCGGCCAGTGTGTGGCCGATATGCCAGTGATCGGCAGTTACACCCAGTACCTGTGTGCAAGGGCGAATGACGTTGTGCCTGCCCCTGCGGGCCTCAACCCCTTTGATGCCGTGGCGATGATCCTGTCCTACACCACCGCCTACCAGATGCTGACGCGCATCCGCCCTTTGCAACCCGGCGCTACCTGCCTGGTACATGCCGCGGGCGGCGCGGTGGGTACGGCACTGCTTGAACTGGGCAAGTTGATGGGATTTACGATGTATGGCACGGCGTCGCAGTCCAAGCATGATGTGGTCCGGCGCTTTGGCGGCATCCCCATCGACTATCGCAAGGAGGATTTTGTCGCACGCGTGATGGCAGATACGAAGGGACAGGGCGTGGATATAGTGTTCGATACCATTGGCGGAAAAAACTGGTCGCGCTCCTACCGGTGTGTAAAGAAAGGCGGGGTACTGGTCGCCTTTGGCGCTTTGCAACTCACCACGGGACAGGAAAAGGTACCTTCGCTGTTGCTCGGCTTCTTCAAACTGCTGGTAGGCTGGCGCCTGCTGCCCGATGGGCGCTCGTCATTGTTCTACAACATCCACACGCGAAGAAAGAAGTTTCCCGAGGAATTCAGGGCCGACGTGATGGCGCTGTTTGAGCTGCTGCAAGCAGGCAAACTCAAACCGGCAATTGCGGAAGTGGTGCCGCTGGACGACGTGGTGGCAGTGCACCGCAGGATCGATAACGCCGAAATTGCGGGTAAGGTAGTGTTCGACTGCACCTGATGGTGCGTGGCACCGAGTTCACATCGCCGCGAACAGGCCTGGAATATTCGGCTGGTTGTTGCTGCTCCCCAGTGCCCCGTCGATCACGATACCCGTGCCGGTGACGTAGCTGGCTGCGGGCGACAACAGGAACACCACCAACTGCGCGACCTCTTCCGGGGTGCCTGCGCGTCCCAGGGGGATGCGCGCCAGCCATTCCTGGTGAATCGCATCGAAGGCGCCGATGGGAGCGGTGAGCGGCGTCGCGATATAACCCGGGCAGACCGCAATGGCGCGGATATTCTCGCGCGCATGGTCCAGGGCCAGCGTGCGGGTGAAGTTGATGACGCCAGCCTTGGCGGCGTTGTACGCGGCAAATCCGTAGTCGGCGCGCACGCCGGAGAGCGACGCGATATTGACGATGGTTCCACCGCCGCGCCTGCGCAGCAGGGGGATGGCGGCGCGGCAAGCGTAAAATACGCCGTGCAGGTCGATATCGATGACCCGGTGCCATTCCTCGATGGGCATATCGGCCGCGTTTCCCAGACTGCCGATACCGGCGCTGTTGACCACGCCGTCCAATCCGCCAAATGCCGTGTCCGCCAGCTCGCAGGCCGCCTCCAGTTGCGCGAACTGCGTCACGTCCGTGCGCAGGTAGCGCAATTGTTGCGGATACTGCGCCACCAGCACAGCGCCGGCCTCATCGTTGATGTCGGCGATCACCACTCTGCCATGGTGCTGCGCGAGATAGTGAACTACGGCTGCGCCGATGCCGGAGGCGCCGCCGGTGACGAGGTAAACCTTGCCTGAGAAATCGATGTTCATGCGTACTCCTCGTTCGCGGCGCGGACTTCGACCGGTATGCCATTGAGCTGAGCCATGCCGGATATCGGTTCCAGGCTGTCCAGGCCATCCCTTGCGAGAATGTTCACGTTGCATCCCTCGGTGCGGCTGGCGATGCTCAGCCCCACGGTTTGCTGGTGACCCCAGCCGTGGCATAGCGACACGGCGCCGGGCATCATATCGTCTGTCACCGCCAACTGGACGCGAATCTCACCCTGGCGGTTGAACAGCGCAACCCACTGCCCCTGTTCCAGGTTGCGCGCCCGCGCGTCCACGCTATTCATGTTAAGGAAGTTGCGGTCGTGCCTGCCCTGCACGAAGCTCGCGTGATTGTGTGTCCAGGAGTTGTGGCTGTAGCGCTCCCGTTTGCTGATGAGCTTGAGCATGCCGGCGTCGGTGAGTTCGCGCTCAAAATCCGCGTCCAGCCCCGGTAGCTGGGCGCAGAAATCGGCCGGGGCAAGATTGATCCTGCCGTTGGGCGTGACGGCTCGTTTGGCGATAAAGTTACCGGGTTCAACTGCGGGCCTGGCAACGCCGTTGACCGCCTCGCGCATGCGGCGCAGGCCGCCCAGCCCCGCGATGCGATTGACCATGCCAAGAATAAACTGCGGGTGCTCCGGCAATCGCCGGCCCAGCAAGGGAAGCGACCGGAGAAAACGCCCCAGCGAGAACAGGCCGTGGAGAATTTTTGAACCGCCCAGCGCAACGCCGGCATGCCGGCACAGTTCCAGGTAGATCCAGGTTTCCAGTCTGGCATCGCCCTTCAGCGGCAGCACGGGATCCGTGTACTGGTGATACGGTATAGGCGTGGTGCCCATCAGCGTGTTGAACGTGAATGGAATGTCCGCCCGCTCCAGCCAGTGACTACCCGGTAGAATATAGTCTGCGTGTTGCGCCGTTTCGCTCTCCTGCAGGTCAATCGCGACCAGCAGTTCGAGCTGCTCGAACGCGTCGGTGAGCCGGCGGCTGTTGGGGCAGGTCAGCAGCGGATTGCCCGAGGTGACGAACAGCGCTTTCAATTGCCCCACACCTGGCGTCAGGATGTCATCGGCCAGCACGCCGGCCGGCACGGCGCCCATCACCATGGGAACATCGCCCAGCCTGAATGTCGCCAGCGGTTTGTCGGGGTCGAAGCGATTGAGCTTGCCGACATCGATGATGCCCTTGCCCACCAGCGTGCCGCCGCGCCGGTCCAGGTTGCCGCTGACGGCGTTGATCACTTCCTGCAACCAGAACGCCAGGCTGCCGTGACTGCCCTGGTTGACGCCGGTAGAGCTGTACAGTGCCGCGCCATCCGCCGCTGCAAACTCGCGGACCCACTCGCGCAGCGTGGTCGCCGGCACACCTGTCACCGGTGCGACGCGCTCCGGCGTCCACGCATCGACCAGCGCCTTCACGGTGTTCCAGCCGCTCATCTTGCTGGTCGCTACCTGTTCATCGACAGTGCCCGTCTCGATCAGCGCATGCAGGAAAGCCAGCATGAAATACACATCGGTGTCGGGGCGGATAAAGTGGTGCTCGCCCACTTGTTTGGCAGTCTCGGTTCGCCGCGGATTCAGCCAGATCACCCGGCCGCCGCGTGCGACCAGCTCTTTGAAGCGCTTTCCAGAGTGCGGCATGCTGATGAAGGACATCTTGGAGACAACCGGGTTGGAGCCGACTGCGATGAGGAAACGTGTGTGGTCGATATCCGGGAACGGCTGGATCTGCGCGCTGCCGTACATGCGCTCGGCCACCACAAATTTGTTGTTACAGTCCTGCGAGCCGGTGTGGTACAGCTTGGTGGAACCGAAGGCCTTCACAAAGGCGTCGGACAGCAACGGCGGCAAGAAGCTCATGCTGATCGGATTACCCAGGTACAGGCCGATGGCGTCGCCGCCGTGTACGGCTTTCAGGCGTTTCAATGTAGCGCCGATTTCAGTGAGGGCCTGTTCCCAGCTGATCGCGACCAGCTTTCCGTCGATCCGTTTCATCGGCTGCGTGATGCGGTCCGGCGAGTCCCTGAATTCATGCGCCTTCAAGCCCTTTATGCAGGCATAACCACTGCTGGCGATGTGCTCTTCGTTGGGCGCGATTTCCACCACCGCGCCCTGCGCATCGATGTCGACGGTGAGGCCGCAGGCGGCCTCGCAGATACGGCAGAAGGTGTGGCGGGTACTGATCGCTTGCGCTTGCGTCATGGGTTGTTTCTAGTTCTCGTAAGAATAGACATGTTCCGACAGGTCCACTTCCGCCAGACCAAAGCCGCCGACGATTTCACTCATGGAGGATACCGGCGCCGGCTCCCTCTGCGGATCGATGCGAATATCGTACACGAAGCGCCGCTTGCCGTCGGCCTTTCCGGCGGTGACCACGGCCCGGGGATTGATGTCCTGTACGATCTGCTCGAGGCCGGTGACCTGGCCGCGCCACAGTCCGGTCAGGATGCCGCTGGTGCTGCCGTCGTCAATCGCCTCGCAGTCCTCGATCCAGAACTGTCCGTGCTGCGCGTCGATCAGGTGCACGCCGGTTCGCACGTACTCGGGCACGAAATGGTGATCCAGTTGCAGCAGCTTCAGTATCGCACTCATGTCATCGCCATCGATACCGAACAGGCGGCGCACGCGGGCGTGGTAGATGGGCGCCATGCCGCGGCAGTGTTCCGGGATCAGTTCCATCACCGCAGCGTCGCCGAAATTGCGCTCGACGCTCAGGTAGGAGGAGCGCTGCAGGAGATGGACATCCATCGCAAACTCCTTCAGTTGCCTCAACAGCATGGAAGCGGAGAAATCTTCCAGGCGGAAATCCCGCTTGAACTCTCCGGAATAGTCCGCCAGGCCATCGTCGGTTGGGGCGGGGGCGGTAAAGCGGAAGCGCCCGGCCCGGGTGCCTTCGATCATGGCGGTCTGGGGATTTTCCTCCACGAGGCCGATATGGTCGGAGATGGAAACCTCCCAGCGGCAGGGCCCCGCCGCGGGGATTTCACCGCCGTGTGGCGGCCGGTACACCGCCGTGCAGCGCGCACCGCGATTGACGGCCATGACGGTGGCGTCGAATGTCGGGTCCTCCATGTGTACGCAGATTTGGGTTTCGGCTTCCTGGTCGCCGCCGGTCATGCCGCGCACACCGTTATAGGCGCCGCAGGAGGTGAGCCAGAAGAAGCCCTGGTCGTGCGATTTTACGTCGTAATGAAACTTGAGCCACATATGCGGTGCGCCGATATCGAGCTGGAAGCCTTTCATGATCACGTCCACACCGTCGCCGTCGATGTGGTGTAGTGCACGATTGCGAGCGTTGTAGACCGGGCTGGAGCCCATCCACTCATCGATCGCCTGTCTGGTCATGGCCTTGCTGCCCCAGCGACCGCCGACCAGCGGCAGCAGGCCCCGGTCGTGGATCTGGTTGCACAGCATGACTTCACGCGCAAAGCGCGCCATGGTTTTCTTTTCCAGTTGCTGCCACTGGAAATCTTCCTGCAGGGGTCCGCGATAGTCGCGCATGGGTAATTACCTTTATGGCAGTACTTCATGTTTATTGTAGTGGCTCAATCCGAGGAACGCATGAACCGGATTGACACCCTCACAAAAAAAACATTTAATCACAAATGTTTTTGAATTGGAACAAAGGACGAGCATGAGCACAGCGATTCCCATGGTTAGCGGCGCGGCAGCAGGGACGGGCCATCTGCAGGAATTCAACACCATGCCGCTGGAATTCCTGCACCGGGCGTTCGAGGAGTGCGGGCAGATCAGCCAGTTCGATCTCGGGGGGCTGCGCACCGTGTTGCTGGTGGGGCCCGAGGCGCACGAGGCATTTTTCCGCGCCCCCGATGAACAACTCTCCGCGGCGCAGGCCTACCAAATGATGGTGCCGGTCTTCGGCGAGGGCATACAGTACGGCGCGCCGCCCGCGATTGAACGGCAGCAGCTGAAGATGCAGGTGCAGGGACTGAAGCACGAGCGCATGGTGAATTATGCAGCCGTGGTGGAACAGGAGACGGAAGATTTCCTGCACGACTGGGGGGACGCGGGCGAACTCGATATCTACGACGCCTTCACGCGGCTGACCCTGAAGACTTCCACGCACTGCCTGCTGGGCAGGGAGTTTCGCTACCAATTGACGGAGGAGTTCGCCGAGCTGTATCACGCGCTCGAGGACGGACTGTCGCCGTCGTCCCTCAGCGATCCCTACCAGGATGCGGAGCGTTTTCGCGCTCGGGACAAGGCGCGCGAGCGCCTGGAGGAGTTGATCGGCGAGCGCGTGGAACAGCGGCGGCAGTCCGGCGGCTGGGAGCACGACATGCTGCAGGTCTACATGGATTCGACCTACAGCGACGGGCGCAGGCTCACCGATCATGAAATCACCGGCATGGTGATCTGGTTCATGTTCGCCGGGCACCACACCAGTTCCAACACCACCGCCTGGACCCTGCTGGAGATTGCGCGCAACCCGCAGTACAAGGCACGGCTGTTCGCCGAGGCGGATGCGCTGTTCGCGGACACGGAGGAACTGACGCTGAAGGGATTGCGCGACATCCCGCTGCTCGATGGCTTTATTCGCGAGGCATTGCGGCTGCACCCGCCGCTCAATGCCATCACGCGCCGGGTAATGTCGGACTGGCATTACGAGGGTTATACGGTGCCGACCGGCAGCAACATCATGGTGTGCCCGCACATCAGCCACAAGTTGCCAGAATACTTCCCACGTCCCGACGTGTTTGATCCAGAGCGGCCCGCGCCGCCCAACCCGTTCGTCGAGATTCCCTTCGGCGGCGGCCGCCACAAGTGCATCGGCAACGGTTTTGCGATCCTGCAGGTGAAGGCTATTCTATCCACCCTGCTGCACCAGTACGACTTCGAGCTCACGGCGCCGCCGGAAAGCTATGGAGAAATCATGCCGGCATTGATCCTGCGGCCCTCGGACCCCTGCATCCTGCGCTATCGCCGGCGCGAAGCAGCCTGAGCACGTAATCGGCGTGGCGAAACAACAGGATTCCACTGCAACTGAGACGCTGGGCCGCCAGGCGGCCAAGAGTCTGGCGACGCAGGACAGGATCATCAACGCGGTCATTGGCCTGATTCGCGAAAAAGGCTACCGGGCGGCAAGCTCCACGGAGATCGCCAAACGCGCCGGCGTGACCTGGGGCGCCGTCCAGCACCATTTCGGGGGCAAGGATGAAATCCTGGGCGAGGTGCTGGAGCGCTCGCATCGCAGGTTCCAGCAGCGCCTCGACGAACCGGCGTTCGCCAAAGGCACACCTGCGGCGCGGGTGGGGCGGTATGTGGATGCCGCCTGGGCGCATTACTGCGGCGACGAGTACATGGCGACGGTGGAAATCCTGCTGGCCAGCCGTGGACATGGCGCTGCTATCGAGGATATGTCCATCAGCCGCAGCCGGGAGGAGCACCTTGCTCTGGGGCGGCGCATCTTCCACGACAGTACCGCGAGCAAGCAGCGCCTGCAGGAGGCGATTTACATCGTGCACTGCATGCTCACCGGCATCCTGATTGAAACGGTGCTGGAGCCCACCGGTTTTAATCCCAAGGTTTATACTGGCCACCTGAAACGGGTAGTGAAAACACTTCTCTATCCGCGCTAGCGACCCCAAATGTTCCATCGCATGGGAGAAATACATGCAGAGCTTTTTGGAAAAACCCGTGCTGGTCACCGGCGCCAGCGGCTTCGTCGGCAGTCATACCGCCAGACTGCTGGCGCGGCAGGGCAGGAAGGTGAGGGTGCTGCTGCGCAAGACCAGCAACGCCGAGGCGATGCAGGGCCTGCCGGTCGACATCGTGTACGGCGACGTGCTGGAACCGGACTCCCTGCGGCGGGCGATGGAAGGTTGCGGCAGTGTGTTTCACAGCGTGGTGGACCCGCGCTTCTGGCTCACTGACACCACGCCGCTGTTTCGCAACAATGTCGAGGGGCTGGTTAATACTATGGACGTGGCGCTGGAGAGTGGTATCCAGCGCTTTATCTTCACCAGCACCATGGGTACGCTCGGGATCAACCCACATGGCCTGGTCACCGAGGACACGCCGTTCAACTGGCACGACAAGGCCCCGCCTTACATCCTCTCCCGGCTGGAAGCCGAAAAGCAGTTGCTGGCTTACTGTCGCGACCGCGGCTTGCCGGGCGTTGCGCTGTGCATCGCCAACACCTACGGCCCTGAGGACTACCAGCCCACACCGCACGGCAATGCGCTGTGGCAGGTGGGCTCGGGTAAGATGAAATACGTGATGGACACCAGCGCCCCGACCGTGGACATCCGCGATGCAGCCGAAGCGGCGTTGCTGGCGGAAAAACACGGCAGGGTCGGCGAGCGCTACATCATCGCGAACGCGTATGTCAGCAACAAGGAGTTATACGGCCTGGCGGCGGCTCACTGTGGCAATCCGCCGCCTTCCACGATTCCTTTCCCAGTGGCGTATGCTTCGGCGTGGGTGATCGAGCGGATTTTCAAACTGCTGAGACGCAGGGATTACCTGGTCAGGACAGACGCCGTTTACCTCTCCAATGTTTTCGCGGAACTGGACAGCAGCAAGGCCCGCAGGGAGTTGCACTGGAATCCGCGGCCGATTGCCGAGACGGTCAGGGATGCGATGGGGTGGTATGCGCAGCGGGAGAAGGAGATGTCTGCGAATGCCCGATTGTAATATCTAGCAAATGTTTGACTTTGATCAGTGATCCTCGACAGCCAGTTGATACCACCTATACTCAAAATTCACAGGATTCAATCGACAAAATCCATTTCTCGCGCCAGGAGATATGCTTATGCCCAACCCCAAGACATATCACTTCGACCTCCCCGATGTGGGCCAGCCTGATAGTGCCCCTCTCGATGAACAGTGGTATCCAAATGTGAAGGATGCTGCGTTTGATGCTTCCTCCAGCCGTATCTTCGATTCGATCACCGGCATCCGTGCCGTGGTCATTCATGCAACAGCGGGTTCGAGTTCCGCAGGCGCTGTCAGCGTCATTCACGCAAAAAAGGCCAGCTTTCACTGGCTGGTCCCGGACGAAGATGAAGCTGCGCATGGAAAAACCGTTTGGGCAACGTGTTTCGAGGCCCGTGCCGCTTGGCATGTCCGAAATGATTGTTCGCATCCAAAAATCTGGAATGGACACAATCGAATCAATCACTTTTCGCTTGGAATCGAGGCAGTCAACAGTCAGCTTAACGATGAGTTCTCGCCATGGCAGATCGAGGCCACGGCACAAATTGTGCGCTACTGTTGGGCAAAGTACCCGAACTTGCGCCATGTCTGCAGCCACGCCATGCTGGATCCGACGCGCCGCACCGATCCGGGATCTCACTTTGACTGGGACCGATTCAAGGCTCTCGTGTTGACCCCGGCTCCTTTTGCAGCAGGGGCGGTCCTGACTGCTGAATTGGCGTCGCATTCAGAGAGCGCCTCGCCATTGCTTTCTTGTTGTATGGACGACTCGGGCCAACCTGCGGGTGTTGCGTGAGATCAGCGGTAGCGCTTGTCCTCGGCCTCGCATTGGGCGCAACCCTAATGTGGGCTATGAAGGCAGGTCCTACTCTGTGCTTGGCGGATATTACCCTCACCGACGCACTTCAGAACGCGGGATCCGCTGACTATGCGTTCACACTGCCGTCAAAAACTATTTTGATCTTGCGGGTTGAGCACGGAACAGCAGACGCGGCTGTCTTCGACGGATTTCTGTTGCCGGCAGTGGACGGGCCGGCCGAGGTCGATCCAGCGCGCATCGGGCGACATTTTCGTCTCTGTTTTGAAAATCCCCTGCGGATCAGTGAAGTCAGCGGGAGATAGCCTCGCACCGCTTTCAGCGCACTACCCGCTGAATATCCCCAATCCTCGGCCCGATCCGCTCCGCTGCCTGCTGCATCAGCGCCCGATCAAACCCGAATACATCAATCGCAGTTTCCCCCAACATGTCGCGAATTTCACGCTCGTCCACATCGTGGAAGGTCTCGCGCAGCTTGTGCATGGTATTGGGCCAGGTGCCTTCCATGTGCGGGTAGTCTGATCCCCACATCAGTTTGTCGACGCCGATCTTGTGGCGGCTGCCGATTTCGTGGGGAGCGAGGAAGGAGGCACCGATAAAACAGTTGCGCTGGAAGTACTCCTGGGGCGTGAGCGACAGGTCTTTGGTGAAGTGGGCGAAGATGGGGTTGTCGATTTTAAACTTGAGCACCCGCAGAGTTTCCAGTATCCATCCGCAACCGGTCTCGGTGAATACCAGTTTCAATTTCGGATGTTTTTCAAAGACACCCGACCACAGCAGGGCATAAAAAGGGCGATGCGCCCACATATCGACTTCGCTGATGAACATCATGGTGGCGCAGGGCACATCGCCGTAATCCGGCGACCAGCCGGAATGGGTGTGCAGCGGCATATTCAGCTCTTCACACACACGCCACAGCGGCGCGTAGCGTTGGTAGTCGTGATAGAACGGGTTGTGACCGGTGCTGGTCGGTAACAGTACGCCACCAAACAGTCCCATCCGGTGCGCCTCGCGGACCTCATTCACCGTCACCTGAATATCGTCCACATTGATAATGGCGACGCCGGCATGGCGCCCCGGGTTCGTGCTGCACATGTTTGCCAGCCAGTGATTGTAGGCGCGATTGCCCGCCAGGCTCTGTGCCTGGGTGACATCATGACGGTACTGCATCAGGCCTGCGCCAAAAGGTGCCATTTGCGGAAAAATCACTTCCCCGGCAAGGCCGTCTGCTTCGAGTTCGCGTAGTCGAACGTCGCTCTCGTACTCGCCACGACGCGGCGCGATCATGCTGTCGGGGTCGCACAGGTAATCCCACAGTTCGGTGTCGGTGGCACGCGCAGCCTTGGATGCTGCCGTTGGGTCCATGCGTCCGGCACCCTCGTCGCCAGAGCGGCTGTTGAATTCCTGCGCCGCCTCCTGGTCAAAAAATGTGCCCATGCGCTTCATCATTTCGCGCGCATACTGCAACCACCAGGTATCGGCGTCGGCGTGAAATTCTTTTGGCATGAACGGCTTGTAGCCTTCCGGCAAAGCGCCGGCATGGCAATCCGAACTGATCATTATCACTTTGGACATACTGAACTCCAGGTCGAGATTATGCGCATGAGCGGCAGTGTATTTTAGCGCTGCGGTACATGGCAAGGTGGCGGGTATGCAGACCCAGTCTCGTGATACCTTAATAGGGTCGCGACAGTGACGGGCAGGTGGAGGAACGGATGTACGTTGGATCGAAGCATGATGATGTGGTGACGGCGGTCGAGGCTAATCTGGGCTTTTACCGTCCGTCAGCAGTGGTAGAAGATGGAGAGGGCCGCGGCCTGAGGCGCGCCATCAACTATTCCCAGGGCTATGACGATGTCGGGCAGCTTGAATACCGGCGCTGCCGGATTCGCGATTGGTCAGCGCCGGGCCAACTCCGGCCCAACTTTCGCGCCATGGGGTTCGAGACCATCGACCTGGCGGCTATCGAACCTCTGCAGTCCTTGCTCGGGCAAATCCGCCAAGCCGGGGAGATTGCGCCGCAGCAGGGCCGGGAATTACGTCGGCATCTGCGCGGTCGTGTGTTTCCGCTCGCAGAAGGCAAGTGCCTGCGCATGCTCAATATCGCACCGGAAGGCCTGATCATGCGCACCGGCGGACCCAACGGACTGAAAGTCGATCCCGATAGTCGCATGAGCGGGA
>JANPDE010000483.1:0-2439 GCA_031431315.1 Haliea sp. | reverse complement strand
GCCAGTCGCTTCCTTGGATACCGCGGTATCGGTGTGGAATGCTCGCCGAGGAAGTAGTATGAAAAAAGTAGCGCATTTGCCAAAATTGGTCGCGCGATCGACGCATAGCCCGGGCCAGAATAATTTGCTCAGCTATTTGAGTGGTGCGGAATTCAAACCGTTCATTGACAAATTGGAACTGGTGCCCATGTTGCTCGGCGATATTCTTTATGAGCCAGGCCAACAACTACAGCATGCATATTTTCCCACCACATCGATTGTATCCTTGCATTATGTAATGGAATCCGGTGCTTCGGCTGAAACGGCTGGCGTCGGCAATGAAGGCGTTGTCGGCGTTTCACTATTTTTGGGCGGCGGTACGACATCCGGCTCTGCGATGGTGCAAACAGGGGGCCATGCCTATCGACTGGAACGTCATTTGTTAAATGATGAATTTCATCGAGCCGGCCTGGTGCAACGGCTGTTGCTACGCTATACACAAGCATTGGCGACACAGATGTCTCAAACGGCGGCCTGTAATCGGCACCACACAGTAGAACAACAGTTATGTCGCTGGCTATTGTCAACGCTTGATCGAGTAGTCTCAACTGAATTGGTGATGACACAGGAATTGGTCGCCAGCATGCTGGGCGTGCGTCGTGAGGGTATTACAGAAGCCGCCGGGAATTTGAAACGCGCTGGCGTTATCAGCTATCGCCGCGGTCACATTTCGGTACTTGATCGTGTTGGTCTGGAAAGGCATTCGTGCGAGTGTTATAAGGTCGTAAAAATGGAAATGAATCGTTTGCTCACTGCTGTGAGCTAAGCTGGAAACGGCTATTTTGCTGAGCCGTCATGCGGTTTGTAGAAAGCAAACTTTCCAACTTCGACCGTTTTGATGTATTGCGCCGACCACTGAGTGGTCGCTTCCCCATGGTGAAAATACAAGGCGCCACCCGTCCGATCTGTCAATTGCCTATTGAGCGCTTTGCGCGCTATTTCCTTGGCTATCGCATAGGCATTTTCATCCTCTGCGTCATCTGTACGGCCGTCGCACCACCAGGAAAACTGGCAGGCACCCTGTTCGCTACCTTGCCGGACAACCTCACAAATCCGGTTAGGAAAGCCCTTCTGTCCCAGCCGGTTCATCACAACATTGGCAACCGCTTCCATACTGGCAGGCTCCTCACCCCTGGCCTCCCAATAGATGGTGCGTGAAAGACAGGTGATGGCCTCATCCAGAGGCTCCTTGCCGACGGGATCGACAGCCTGCGTTTCAGGTTTTGTGATGATTTGAGATACGGACGGGAGCGCCTTGTTACCCCCGGGCGCTGCTTTCTGTTCCAGCACTTTTGCCTTGCTCTCAGCCGTTTCTGCTTTCTGCGCCTGGTCTGCGGCAATTGCCAGTTGGCTAACGAACATCGTTATTGCAAGACAGTTCGACAGTAGTGTTTGACGCATGGTGTTGCACCTCAAGGAGGAATATAGCAGGTACGCGTACCGGCTGGTATTCATGTCATCCAGGAATGTTGGTGTTGTAGCGAACAGACCGCGTAATGGCCTTGTTATACGCTTTGGCTTGCACGACGGCGAATGCCCGTCACCTGCCAATCTTGGCTGTTTATGCGCTGTGGGGCAACATAATGACAATCGTGAAGCATCCAGCCGTCGCTAACCATTTACTCGCTGGACTGCCTGCGAAGTCTCGCAAGGCATTATTACGCAGCTGTGAAACGGTTGATCTGGAAGTGGGACATATCGTTTGTGAAGCTGGAAAGCCAAATGACCATGTGTATTTTCCACTCAGTGGATTTCTTTCTATGGTAGCGCCAGCCACTGGCCATCCGCCCCTGGAAACGCGACTGATCGGCAATGAAGGTATGCTGGGCTGCATGCTGGTGCTCGGCATCCAGCAGGAGCAGCAGCGTGTTGTGGTGCAAGGCTCGTGTACGGCTTTACGTTTGAGCACCGATCAGTTCTGCAAGGCTCTGGAAGAATATACTAGTTTGTCGGACATCATCAATCGCTACCTCTACGTGCTGGTCGAGCAGCTGACCCAGACTGTCGCTTGTAATAGATTCCACGATGTGGAGCAACGTCTCGCGCGCCGGTTGCTGATGACGCACGATCGCGTGCAGGGTGATGACTTCCACCTCACACACCAGCTGCTAGCTGATATGCTCGGCGTGCTGCGCAGCGCAGTAACCATTGCAGCCTCCGCTCTACAGCTCCGCGGATTGATTCACTATAGCCGTGGAGATATTAGCATCCTCGATCGCTTTGGACTCGAGGCCAGTGCCTGCGAGTGCTATGCGATCGGGATTGGCGATTACGATAAGCTGATAGTCTAGCGCAAAGCAGTTACTGTATTGGCGATAACAACTTCAACGCGGCGGTTCATTTGCCGGCCTGTGGAGCTGTCGTTGCTGGCTACGGGCGAACCCTCGCCTTTGCCGGATG
>JANPDE010000482.1:0-2199 GCA_031431315.1 Haliea sp. | reverse complement strand
GCGCTTCACGAGGCCGATGATGGGCACCGACGTCAGTTTCCGCACCGCCCGCAGATTCTCGACCCCTTCAATGCGCACACCGGCGGCCCCACCGGCCAGCGCCGCAAGAGCAAATGCCGACACGATCTCGGGCCGATCCATCGGCCCTCCGGGCACGGGCTGGCACGACACAACGAGTCTGCCGCGCAAACTGTCAAGAAGTCCGGCCATGATTCCCTCCGCTTTGGCGAAGGTGCTGTCACGCACACTGGTATGCAACAGAAACCAAACTGGTATGCACCGCTTAGCGGCCGATATCGGTCAGGAAATCGTACAGCGCACCATTATATCGCGTCTCGGTGAACTCGACCGCACGGCCATCCGCCAGGCAGCAGCGCCGCTCGATGATGAGCAGCGGGGCGCCCGGTTCCGCCTCCAGAAACTCGGCCTCTACCGGCGACATCAGGCCGGCACGGATGCGCTGCGCCCCTTGCACCGGACCGCAGCCAAGGGCGCGAAGCGCCGCGTAAAGCGAATCGTCGACGAGGTCGCCTGATGGCAGGATCGCCTGCGGAACGGTTGCTCGCTCGATTGCCAGCGGCCGTCCATCCGCCGTGCGGATTCTGACCAACCGAACCACCTGGTCGGCGGTAGAAAGCCCCAGTGACATCGCCTCGCTGGGCGTGGGAAGGACAGTCTGCCGCGATATCCACCGATGCCCCGGCAGTCTGCCCCGCGCGTTAAGTTCTTCGGAAAAGCCGGTCACGGTGGACAATGTTTTCTGCACCCGCTCCACCACGCGGGTCTGTGCGCCCTGCTGGCGCTGCAAACGGCCCTCCCGCGACAGAAGCTCCAGCGCTCGCCTCACGGTGACGCGACTGATCCTCAATTCCACGGCAAGGCGACGCTCACTTGGCAAGGCTTGCCCCCCGGCGATGTTGCCAAACGCCATCGCATCCAAAAGAGCCGCCGACAGCCTTTGGTACAGTGGGGTGTCTGCCGGTGACTTTCCCAACGCCATCCTCACATGATCGATCAGAATTGCTGTTTCCGACACAGGTGTCCTCGTAACCCATAGACTGGTAGGTACCAGTTAAGGCGCCGGGCCAAGACAGGCAATCTGTATCTGGTCCGGATACGTTCGTGGCCCACGCTGCATCGCTGAACTTGTGACAATTGCCAAGGTGGAGAATCTTCGACAGCCACATCGCTAGCTTGTTATACTGCACTGCAGTCAGACCGCTCTCCGCCCTCTGTGACGCTATCACCCGGTTTTCCGTGGCCGCACTTTCGGCACGACCGCCGTCACCTCCACCCCTCTTAGCATGCCGCCCACTTCCAACCCGTCGCGGATCCAGTCCAGTGCCTGCCACCAATCCTGATAGCCGCGCCGGGCAGATGCGATCTGTTCCGGATGCGGCCGCCACCTGTCGGATAGAATGGGGTGATCCACCACGCTTAACCTGCCGCCTTGCGATCAGAAGTCCGTCTCCACATAGACCCCCGAGCAATCATACGCGACCGCTGCCGCAGTACCCCCATTGTTCATGTAAACCCGTGTGACTTTGATCGCCGATGACCGCCAGCCGTGCTAGAAGCGCCTTCACATTGGACACCTGCCAGAGCCCGCCCCTCCGGATGAGCATGCCACGCGCGTTGAGTTCGGCCGCGATGGCCCGGAGTTTGGCGTCGCCGTCCCCAAGCCAACTAATTAGAATACTGGCGGCGCGTTGCGAGCCGCGTTGGCCTAACACGCGCGCCGCTTCAAGTCGCACCACGAGTTGGCTATCGCGCAGCGCAGCAAGGAGTTTGTCTTCGGTCAACGACAGATCATAGCTGCCGAGTAGTCGGACGCCGGCGACACGCTGCGCCGCGTCGTCATTACGCAGCAACTCGGCGGTCTCGGCTTCGATTCGACCCGACCAAGCGAAGTCCCACGCCGCCGCCGGTTGGGCGTGCACCAGGGTCGCGGTGATCAGGGGCAGGGCAAGCCAGGGCGCGCGCTTCATAGCGTGACTATGCCACAGCCAAGGGCAGTTGCTGGTTGCAAGGTCGTCGCTGGGGTTGAATCGGCGTTGCGTCCACCTTCACGGCCGGGCGCCATCCTGGGGCCGTGGTGGCGGAGATACCGGTGGCGTCGCGGTGGCCGTGGCTGACAATTTCGTAATCGCCCAATCGACCTTGCTGCGCACGGCGGCCGGCAGCGACAACTGCCGCAGT
>JANPDE010000481.1:0-6777 GCA_031431315.1 Haliea sp. | reverse complement strand
GGCAAACGTTACTACAGCCACCGCATGTCGGTGGTGGAGCCGGTGTTTGCCAATATCGGCACGAACAAGGGCTTGAGTCGCTTCACGCTACGGGGTAAAAAGCAGACTTAGTTTGCGAGTAGGCACGCATAGTTGATCAGTTTCTCGAGGAGCTTTTGCTTTAAAATGGAGCGCTATAGTTTTCCTACATCTTCTTTATAGGGCTTGCATCGAGGTATAACTGTGGTTATACTCAGGTTATGAAAACGGCAATTTCGATACCCGACGAAGTCTTCGAGGCAGCAGACCGCACTGCCAAGAAACTTGGCGTGTCCAGAAGCGAGCTTTACGCTACCGCCGTCCACGAATTTATCGAACGGAACAGAGTTGAAGATGTAACTTCAAAACTCGACCAAGTGTATGCCTCCGCCAAATCCGATCTAGATGGGCAACTCTACAGGATGCAGAACCAGCTTTTGGCAAAGGATATCTGGTAAGTGAAACGAGGGGAGATCTGGTGGGCGGATATCCCGGAGCCTAGCGGCTCAGAGCCAGGCTTCCGGCGGCCGGTGCTTATTTTGCAATCTGATGATTTCAATCGCAGCCGCATCAATACTGTAGTGGCCGCGGCCATTACCTCAAATACTAAGCTCTCAATGGCTCCTGGCAACGTCCTGTTATCGAGGCGTAGCGTTAACCTTGGCCGTGAATCTGTGGTAAATGTTTCTCAAATTGTCACATTAGACAAAATCTTTCTTAGTGAACGTGTAGGTAGGCTGCAGTCCGCGAAGCTCCGGGAAGTGGAAGAAGGTGTTCGCCTTGTTCTCGCCTTGTAACCAGTCAATGAAATAAGGGGTCGGAGCCCTTTAACATCCAGCATTCCGGGAATGATTATGCGGCTGTCCTCCAGGTTTTTGCTCAAGGCTCACAAAACCCCTTAATCCATATCCGCTGCCAGGAACGCCACAACAGACCAGGCGGCAATATTCTGTTGCAGTTCTTCGGCATCGATTTTATCGAGCGTATCATCGGCGGTGTGATGGTAGTCAAAATAGTCGGTGCCATCCTGTTCCAAGCTGAAAACGGGCACCCCGGCCTCAAGCAATGGCTTTATATCCGGGCCACCGCTGGAGGCCTCGCCCCCTTTTACAATATCCAACGTCGCCAAATGCGGCATCGCTTTATTCATCAACGCTTCATTTGCAGTATCAAAACGCCATACCGGTCGGGCGCCAAAATCCGACTCGGAAGCAAACAGGTGGTTTTTTAGTTCATCGTGATGTTGCTTGGCATAAGCTTTGGCACCCCAAATACCCTGCTCCTCATTGGCAAATAACACCACCCGAACGCTGTGCTTCGGGCGCTGTGGTAGCTCGCCAATGAGCTGTGCCGCGGCGACGGTGATCGCCACTCCGGCGCCATCATCAATCGCTCCCGTTCCTAAATCCCAGCTATCGAGGTGCGCCGAAATCAAAACAATTTTTTCCGCATCAACGCGGCCGTCGATTTGCGCGATCACATTATAGGATTCGCCGCCCGGCTGCTCAGACACATTGATATCCAGCGCCACAATCAACTTTTCCTGGCGATCCAGTATGCGCTGCAACTGCTCAGCATCGGGAACCGACAAAGCGGCGGTGGGTAATGGATTATCCATACGGGTTGAACCCCCGGCATGGGGAAAACGATGGCTATCGGTACCGGCAGATCGAATCAAAGCGGCCACAGCACCTTTCTCTTTAGCAACGCTACCGGCGGCGTATCGATTGGGTACCACCTCGGCGTAGCCTGCGCCTTCACGGTCCCGGAACATCGGCTGATTAATAAACACTATTTTCCCCGCCACCAATTTCTCATCGGCATTTTGCAGCGACGACAGATTGGAAAAAGCAATCACCTCGGCACTAATCTCACCGTCGGTAGAGCCTCTATAACCCAATGCGGTGATCCTGAGGGGCTGGGGGTAGGGAGAAACTACCCGGGCCTGTTCCCGGTGACGCTGCCAGATTGGAAAGTTCACAGGCTCCAACCACACTTTTCTGACTCGTCATATGCCACCTCTAATGACCGGGGTTAAGGCTCCTGTCCTGCGCGGGGGTTTACGTTTTTCCAGTACCGCCAGCCTACGAAAGCTATTTCAGATAGTAATGGTATGGCTTAGTATGAAGCCACTAAATAATAAAGGCCAAAGTCCGCGCACTTGCGCATCGCAGATACAAGAAATCTTTCAGCACTACTTTTACCTGCAGCTGAATACCTTGAAAGCTTCGCTGTGTAGCGTCCCCGGCCAGGTCAGTTTGATCGGAGTTATTGTTATGTCTGCTAGTAGCGCGAACCAGCACCCCACTCATGTCATTCCGCGAGAGTATGTAACCGCGTTTATCCTGGTAACCAGCCTGTTCTTCATGTGGGCGATCGCGCACAACATGAACGACATTTTGATTCGCCAGTTTCAGAAGGCGCTGGATTTATCCCGCGGGCAGGCCAGTTTCATTCAGGTGTCGTTCTATCTCGCCTATGCCTTCACCGCGATACCCGCTGCCTATGTGATGAAGAAGCTGGGCTTTAAGCGGGCCATCCTGACCGGTTTGTTACTCTACGCGTCGGGTGCGGCGTTGTTTTACCCGGCGGCGGCAGCGGGCGACTACAGCTTTTTCCTCGTGGCTCTGTTTATTATCGCCACCGGCATTGTCTTCCTCGAGACCTCAGGCAGTGGCTACATCACGCTGGTGGGCGATCCGGCAACGGCGGCCCGGCGTATCAATTTTGCACAGTCCTTCAACGGGCTGGGTGGCTTTGTCGCGCCCCTGATTGGCGGTGTATTCATTTTCTCCGGCATAGAGCACACGCCGGATGCTATCGCCGCCTTATCGCCGCAGGCCTTGCAGGATTATCGTGCACTGGAGGCACGGCAGGTACAATTGCCATATCTCATTCTTGCCGGCCTGTTACTGTTGGTTGCCTTGCTGGTGGCGTTAACGCGCTTTCCTGCCTCAGCTGCCAGGGCTAACCCCGGTTCCAGACCCTCCCTGGCCGGTGTTTTTGCCCACAGAAGTTTTGTCTGGGCCATCGTGGCGCAGTTCTTCTACGTCGGTGTACAAATTGGCACGTGGAGCTACTTTATCGATTTCACCAAGGAGCTGACACCACTCACGCCAGAGAAAACAGCCGCGTTTTATCTCTCGGCCAGCCTGTTTTCGTTCATGGTGGGGCGCTTCATCGGCACTTACCTGATGAAGCATATTGCGCCGCGCCGCTTGCTGGGCCTTTACGCGCTGATCAACATTGTCCTGGTAGGTGTCGCGCTGGCGGCCAGCGGCATAACGGCAGTGATCGCGCTGGGTGCCACCAGCTTCTTTATGTCGATTATGTTCCCCACTATCTATGCCCTGGGCCTGGAGCATTTGGGCGACAAAGCCGAGATGGGTTCATCGCTGATTATTATGACTATCATTAGCGGCGCAATCATTCCACCGATAATGGGCTACCTGTCCGACAGCCATTCTGTGCAGTGGGCGTACGGGGTGCCGCTGGTCTGCTATTTTATGGTCTGGTTGTCTACCCGGTTGGGCGGGCTGGAACAGAGCGGGTGGCAAGTGCCAGCGCACGAGGCTTAGCTCTCACAGCGGTGATCCAAAAAAGGAAGCGAATCATATGACTGACACCGACAGGACTGACCCTGTCTATGGGGCGACTAATCCTCGATCCTGCGAGGATGGTGTGCAGCGGTTCGGCTCCGTCATTGGCTTGAAGCCGGAGATGGAGGCGCTCTATCGAACGTTACACGCCAACGCCTGGGATGCCGTTATTGCCTGCCTCGCTAAATCACACATCCGTAACTACTCCATCTTCATTGCCACTATCGAGGGTAAAAAATACCTGTTCAGTTATCTGGAATACACCGGAAGTGATTACGAGCAGGATATGCGTACGGTAGCGGCGGATCCGGAAACGCAACGCTGGTGGCGCGAGACCGATCCCTGCCAGATGCAATTGCCAGGGCGTCAGCCGGGCGCCAATTGGAGCGATCTGGAACGAGTGTTTCTTATGCGGTGAGTGCCTGCAGTAACCAAGGAGTAAGGGGCAGAGTCCTTTGACGTCGCCAGAAGTGCGCGTCGGCGTGTCCCGGTGAACACTTTGGTGGCATTGCTCATGGCAGCCGTTCAGGTGCTCTCTATGGCAGTGTTTCCAGCGCATCACGGAAATCCTCGCGCGCGCACCATTCGCGCATACAGTCGAGCCAGGTATGCCATTGCCGGGAAAAGTGCTTGCTGGCGCATGGAGTGTGTTCTATCTTATCGCCAATGTCGTACCAATAAAGCCCCCGCCATTAATGGTTTGCTGGCAAACAACAAGCAAAAGGAGACACCCTGTGTCTGTGGACTTCGCCGCCAAACGCATGGGTCATCTGCCCGCAATCAGCGCCATCATCGCCTGTGTGACCATGGTCCTACTGGGCGCCTGTTCGCGCGGGCAAGAGGAGGAGGTCGCAGAGATTCGCCCGGTGCGCGTGATTACTGTCGCGGATCGTGCCAGCAGTGGCAGCGTATCCCTGACCGGAACGGTGCAGGCGCAAATGGAAATCAACCAGTCGTTCCGCATCGGCGGCCGCGTGGTCGAACGTCTGGTTGACGTCGGCGACACTGTAAAACCCGGGCAGCTGGTGGCGCGCCTCGATCCCCAGAACGAGGAGAGTGGCCTGCAATCGGCGCGTGCCCAACGCGTTGCAGCAGGGGCGCAGTTGGTGGAGGCGCAAAACAACCACACGCGAATGCGCGACCTGGTCGCTGAAGACGCGGTGCCGCGCGCCTCGTTCGATCAAGCCGTGGCGCTGCTGCAAACAGCGCAGTCGCAGGTAGAGTCGGCGCAGTCGCAGGTGAGCCTGGCGGAGAATCGCCTGAGCTACACGCGGCTGGTGTCAGAAGTGGCGGGCGTGGTGACAGAGCGCGGGGCGGAACCCGGCGAAGTGGTTGCAGCCGGGCGCATGATCGTTCAGGTCGCGCGCGAGGCTGCACGCGATGCGGTGTTCGGCGTACCCGCGCAGATCAAGGACAGCGCCCCCGAGAATCCCGATATCACGGTAGCCCTGACCAGCGACCCGACGATTACGGCCCGGGGCCGCGTGCGTGAAATGTCACCACGTGCCGATCCGGTCACCGGTACCTTTGCGATCAGGGTGGCTCTGATAGATGCGCCGCCGGCGATGCGCCTGGGCACTACGGTCACTGGAACCATGAAGTCCGACTCCACTATCGGCATCGAGATTCCCGCATCGGCGCTGGTGCGTGCAGACGGCAAATCCGCCGTCTGGATTGTTGACGCTACAGCGCTGACCGTCTCGCTGCGTAACATCGAGGTGCAGGCACAGGACCCGGACAGTGTGCAGGTTGGGTCTGGCCTGAACCCGGGTGATCTGGTGGTGACTGCCGGCGTGCATGCGCTGCGCCCAGGGCAGAAGGTGACCCTGCTGGATGTGACGCAGTCGTGATCGGCCCGAACCTGTCGGAGTGGGCGCTCTCCAAACGCTCATTAGTTGTTTTCCTGATGATTGTCGCGGTAGTGGCAGGCGCGCTCTCTTTTAAAAACCTGGGGCGCGGTGAAGACCCGGCCTTTACCTTCCGCACCATGGTGGTGGGCGCTGCCTGGCCCGGCGCGACCGTCGAGGAAACCCTGCTGCAGGTCACCGAACGGCTGGAGCGCACGCTGCAGGAAACCAACCATCTCGACCGCGTGCGCAGCTACACCACGGCGGGCCAGACCACAATTTTCGTTGACCTGAAACAGTCCACACCAGCCGCGGCTGTACCTGACGTCTGGTATCAGGTGCGTAAGAACATTGGTGACATGCGCCAGACGCTGCCCACCGGTGTGGTCGGGCCGTTCTTCAACGACGACTTCGGCGATACCTTCGGCATCATCTACGCCTTCACTGCCGACGGCTTCACCTTCCGCGAGCTACGCGATTACGTTGAAGCAGCTCGCTCCCGCCTGCTGCAAGTGCCCGATGTTTCCAAAATCGAAGTGCTGGGTGCGCAGGACGAGCAGATCTTTATCGAGTTCTCCACCGAAAAGCTGGCCGGAATGCGGCTCGACCTGGCGACTATCCTGGCTTCCTTGCAGGCGCAGAACGCGGTGCGTCCGGCAGGCGTGATGCAGACTGACCAGGAGCGCGTGTTCCTGCGCGTCAGCGGTGCGTTCGATGAGGAGAGCGACATTGAGGCACTGACGATTGTGGCGGGTGATCGCATTTTTACCCTGGGTGACATCGCCACCGTGCGTCGCGGCAACGTCGATCCACCGCAACCCATGTTCCGCGTGAATGGGCAACCCGCCATCGGCCTCGCCATCGCCATGCGCGACGCCGGCGACATTCTCGCGCTGGGCGATAATGTCCGCGCCGAGATGGCCGACTTCAGCGCGACGCTGCCGATTGGGATCGAACCCACGCTGGTCGCTGATCAAGCCGTCACCGTGGATGTCGCCATCAACGATTTTATGATGTCACTGTGGCAGGCGATTATCATCATCCTGGTCTGTAGTTTTGTCGCCCTGGGTATGCGCCCGGGGGCCGTGGTCGCACTGGCGATCCCGTTCACGCTGGCCATCGTGTTCGCCGTGATGGACTTTGCGAATATCGATCTGCACCGTATTTCCCTCGGCGCCCTCATCATCGCCCTGACCCTGCTGGTCGACGATGCGATGACCACGGTGGATGCGATGATTCGCCGTCTCAGCGCCGGTGATACCAAAGACCAGGCCGCGACCTTCGCGTATCGCACACTCGCGGCGCCGATGCTG